>CALGIB010000777.1 GCA_937915955.1 uncultured Pseudomonadota bacterium | reverse complement strand
GAATCGTGGTCGATGCCTACAGCGATCCCTTCGAGGGCACCGTGAGCAGCGACGGCAGCGCGATGGCGGACATGGTCGGCGAGCACGACCTGGGCGGCGACATCGGCGTCATCCGGTACCAGACGACCATCCGCCTCGACCCCTGAGGGCTGGCTCAGCGCTGGGCTTCGTAGACCTCGTCCTTCGTGGTCCAGCGACGCGGCGGCCAGGTGGCCACGCCCTCGGCGGGCAGGACCCGGTCCACGAACTCCAGGTGCCCGCAGCGGCTGGTGCGGGTCCCACGCCGGGTCTGCAGCTGGACCTCGGCGAAGAGGGTCGAGCGGCACAGCACGGGGCGACCGTCGGTGCCCTCGTAGCGCAGGTTCACGAAGCAGCCGGCTGGCGCAGAGGCGCTCAAGCAGCCGCGCATGCCCTGCGTCTCGACGCGCATGGCTGGGGTGCCTGCCGCCGTCGGCCAGCTCGCGCGCCGCAGCCAGGCGCTGTCGTCTCCGCCGCCCTGCACGATGCTGCGGTTGAGGTAGCGCGGACCCAGCAGGCCGAACGGAGAACGGGCGGTGAAGCCCTCGGCCGAGCGCTCCTCGCCGTCGTCCCAGACGTGGGTGGCGAGCCAGGCGTAGCGCTCGGGGAGGTCTTGACCCCAGGTGTGGCCGCGCATGCCGCGCCAGCCCTCGAGCTGCCAGGTCACATCCCCCATACGGACTTCGCCCGCGAAGCGAAGTGACGAGGCCGGGGTGAGCACCTTGTTGTTCCGGGCCCCCAGGCTGTAGAGGCCCGCCAGGGGCAGGTGGAGCATGGGGCCCAGGCCGCCGGTCAGCACCAGGTCCCAGCTGCGGCTCCCCAGCGTCCCCCGCGCCCGCTCGGTCTCGAAGAGCAGGCCGTCCGCCACCAGGCGCGGACCGTCGAGGATGCTGGTCATCGCCGCCCAGGGGCGGACCTCCTTGGCGATCCAGGCCGAGCCGTCCCGCTCGAAGGCCATGAACCAGAGGTGCCAATCGCGCTCGACCCAGGTCGGGCCGGTGCAGATCAGCTCGTGGCGGATCCAGATCGCCCGCTGGCCATCCGGGCTGTTCGCCTTGAGCCAGTGGGACTCCAGCTGGGTGTTTTCGGCTTCATCTGCGACGAAGCGCTCATAGAGGTCATGGCTGGGCTGGATGGACATCGCCCGGAAGATATGACACCGGCCTGTAGGAGGCGAGCGTGCGCATCACGGGTGGCGAGCTGCGAGGGCGACGACTGGACGGACAGGTACCCCAGGGGGTGCGGCCGACGGGCTCTCGCGTTCGCGAGGCGCTCTTCAGCATCCTCGGCCAGGACCTCGACGGCGTGCACGTGCTCGAGCTCTACGCGGGCAGCGGCATCCTCAGCTTCGAGGCCCTGTCCAGGGGGGCCCTCAGCGCCACGCTCGTGGAGCGGGATCGCCGCGTCGCGCGCTGGATCCACCAGAACGCCCAGACGCTGGGGGTCGAGGATCGGGTGACGCTGAAGATCGGGGACGCGATGGGCGCGATGCCTCAGTCGGGGCAGTTCGAGCTGGTGTTGCTCGACCCCCCCTACGGGACCGACCCGAAGCCCATCCTGAAGGCGCTGGCTGCTCGGGTGGCCGAGCGGCTCGTGATCGAGCTGCCCAAGACGATCGATCCGCCGAGCGTGCCGGGTCTGGAGTTGGAGCAGGACCGGCGCTACGGCAGCGGCCGTCTGGCGATCTACCGGCCCTCCTGAGGGTCCGGCCGCGCCCCGCTGGCCAGAAAGTGGCGGTAGTCGGCCAGGATCCGGGCGTGATCGAAGACGATGGGGTCCGGCAGCGCCTCCAGCTCGAAGACCCTGGCCTCGGCGGCGTCGTCGGCGCCCTCTGGCGATCCGTCCGCCGTGGCGGTGAACACGACACTCATCGTGTGCTGGCGGGGGTCCCTGGCCGGATCGCTGTAGACGTAGAGCAGCTGCTGCAGCCGCACCGCGAGCCCTGTCTCCTCCATCGCCTCGCGCACGGCGGCGTGCTCGACGGTCTCGCCTTCGTCGACGAAGCCGCCCGGCAGGGCCCACCCTCGGGGCTCGTTCGCGCGCCGGATCAGCACGACGCCGCCGGGCTGCTCGATGATCACGTCGACGGTGGGCTTGGGGTTCCGGTAGTCCATGC
>CALGIB010000776.1 GCA_937915955.1 uncultured Pseudomonadota bacterium | reverse complement strand
CTCGGGCAGCTCGATCTCGACGACCCAGTCCAGGACGGGGACCGCGCCGTCCTGCAGCGGGACCGGGTACCAGCCGCCGTTGGCCCAGAGGCCCCGGCCCGCCACCGCGCCGAGCGCTCCGTAGCGACGCGGCAGCAGGGCCTCGAAGCGCTCGCCGTCGAGGCTCAGGCTGCCCTGGTTCGGGGCCCCCGGGAAGGTGCGCAGCAGCACGAGATCGTCCTGCGGCATGGGCAGCGCCGACAGCGCGTCCCCCAGCTCGTGGGCCTCGTCGTCGACCAGCTCGCCGGTGATCGTGCGCAGGTCCGGGTCCACCCGGGCGCGCACGTACACAGCCGCCGAGGCCTGGTTCGACAGACCCAGCAGGAGGCTGAGCGCCATGGAGCTGCTCAGTAGGTGAAGCCCAGGCCCGCAGTGAGGGTGGGCATGACGCGCGGGACCCAGTCCGCGCCGAAGCGCACGTGGAAGCCGCGGCTGACGATCCGGAAGCCACCGTGGATGCGGGCGGAGCGCCACTGCGTGTCGCTGGGGTCGAAGGCCTCGGAGCCCTTGAAGCCGCTGACGGCGCGGACGCCGAGCGTGGCCTGCTCCTCGGCCGTGAAGCGGGGCTGGGCGTGCGTGATCAGCATGCCAGCGCCCGCGTACGGCGTGAAGCTGGCGCTGTTGATGCCCAGGAGCGAGCCGAAGGGCAGCTCGTAGGAGATCGTGCCGGACCAGTCCAGCGCGCCGAGCTCGAGCTGGTTGTTGCCGATGTAGCCGGAGTAGCCGAGCTGGAAGGCGACGTCGGGGGCCTGGTCGTAGCCCTCGAGCGGCGCGATGCGCCCGTAGCCGCCGATGACGGTCTGGCGCGACATGCCGATCCAGCCCATGTTGGCGCCCACGTCGATGGACATGGGCAGGCCCTTGCGGACCATCACCCAGGGCACCACCATGACGCGCGAGGACTCGCCGTCGCCGGTCACGCGGTCCCAGGCGGTCACGTCGCCGAAGTCGGCGTCGCGAGAGCTGGTGAAGGCCAGCGTGCTGGCCAGGCCGACCTCGAAGCCGTTGATGCCGAGCGTGTCGGCGGGCATCAGGGGCTTGTTGGCCACGGCCGCGCCCAGCTCGGACACGACCGTGTCGTAGACCTGGGTGTTGGTGGCGGGGTCGGTGACCAGGACGCCGTCGTTGTACGCGAGGGCGCTGAGATCCACGTCGTCAGGCCATCCGGCCAGCGAGCTTCCAATCAAGGCGAGCAGCATGCGCGAAGTCTACCGAAGTCCGAGCGGCTCGGCAGTCGGAGTGCTGTCAGGACCCCGAGGCGTCCTGCACGGCCTTGGCCCGCTCGGCCGCGATCTTCTCGGCGTCGAAGCCCGAGTCGTCGGCGTCGTCGATCCAGGCGTAGTCCACCTGGACCCCGTCCACCTCGGCGAAGCCGGGGCGCCAGCCGGCGCGGCGCGTCCAGAGGAACATGCCCCCCCAGAGCGTGGCGGCCTCGGCCGCGATGAAGCCCAGCGCGCCCGAGAGCACGGCCTGGGCGACGCCGCCGAGCTGCTCGGAGAGGAGCAGCGCCTGGAAGGCCTCGCGCGCGCCCTCACCCGCGATGGTCGGCGACAGCAGCGTGGCCAGGATCTGGATGGTCGACCCGAAGGTGATGGGCCAGAACTCGGCGGTGGTGACGCCGATGGCCAGGGCCGTGAAGTAGTACACGGCGGCGGTCGTGAAGTGGGTCACGAACTTGGCGGCCAGGGCGGTGAGCAGCAGGCCGAGCTTGCCCCGGTAGGCGCCGACGGCGGCCGTGAACTGCCCCAGCAGGCCCAGGATCTTGTCGCGGATCTTCGCCAGGGGTCCGATGCCGGAGACCACGCCGGTGAGGTTCTCGACCACGCCCATGATCCACTGGATCAGTCCGGGCCGGACCAGGCCGGCCACGACGACCAGGCTGACGCCGCCCGCCACCGTGGCGATGGCGCCGGCCAGCAGCGGCGCCGACTCGGGCTTGCCCGCGTTGGTCATCACGTCGACGATGACCTGGTACCCGAAGGGCAGGGTCACCACCATGCCCAGGAACAGCCCGGTGACGCCGATGAACTTCTCGAGCGCCTTGGCCGTGACGGCCCGCGCCCACTGGTTGCTGTACTTGCCCGCCTCATAGAGCGTGTAGCCGTCGAGCCCCAGCGTCGAGGGCAGGAAGGTGCCGATGAAGCGCCCGATGAGGAAGGCCGTCATGATCTTGGACCAGAACGGGTAGCGAATCCCCTGCCCCTTCAGCAGCAGGTGCCAGGCGTACGCGCTGCTGATGACGCCGACGAACTTCACGGCCATCGCGATGAGCGCGAAGGTGATGAAGGTGGTGGAGTCCACCTGGTCGATGTAGAGCGCGATGGCCTCGACGATGGGGGCCTTGTCACCGCCCTCGATCTCGATGGGGTGCCGCAGCAGGGCCATGCAGCCCACGATCGTGAACAAGACCTTGGCGGTCATGTCGACCTTGCCGCGGACCTTCGAGTCGATCTTGCGGCGACCCGCGAAGTAGAAGCCCGCCGCGGTGAGCAGCGCGCCGATGGCCATGAAGCCGAGTCGACCGTCCCAGGCCAGCCAGCTGACCGCGCTAAACGAGAAGGCCGCGAGAGCGACCAGGGCCCAGCCCATGAGGCTTCCTCCTACAGATCGGCCGGCGTGTAACCGGCTCCGATCCCCCCACGCGACTTCGACGCGGTATCGGGGGCCTGGCTGGAGGAGGGCTCCGCGAGAGGAGGAGAGCGCGGCCCCCCACCCCCTCCCGCAGCGTGGGGAACCGCAGCCCTCGCGGCCCCCCGCGACGGCTCAGAACTCCAGGCGCCAGGCGGTCCCGCTGTCACCGACGGAGTAGCAGTAGCCCGCGGGGTAGTAGCCGAAGTCGTGCCAGACGGTCTGGGCGCCGTTGGCGGCCAGGTCGCTGAAGGCGCCGCCGTAGGTGCTGCTGAACCAGCTCGTGTTCCAGTAGGTCGGGTAGGTGCAGGTGTTCGTGTCGGCGGCCCAGCCGCTGTCGTCGAAGCCGACCTGCATCCAGTCGCCCCAGGTCGTCCCGGGAGAGAAGACCAGGTTCGGCCAGTCGCCGCTGTCGTCAGGGGTGTTGTCCCAGGCGTCGATGCGGGGCCACTCGTTGATGGAGGTGCCGCTCACCCCGCCGGCGCTGACGAAGTCGCCGTTGCCGGTGGCGGCCTCGACCACGCCGTCGACCTCGACGCTCGCGGCGAAGTAGGCCAGCCCGCCCCAGTCCTCGACGTAGAAGGCGACCGCGTGGTCGTCGCTGCTGTCGACCTCGACGGTGGCCGTGCGCGCGTAGTACCAGTGCGGGAAGTTGTAGTCGAAGGTGACGGGCTCGCCGTCGACCCAGGCCCACACGCCGTTGTCGGCGTTGACCGTGATGGTGACCTCGACTGTGCACTCCTCGTCGATCTGGCCGTCGCAGTCGTTGTCGACGTCGTCCCCGCAGATCTCCTCGGCGTCGGTGTTCACGCCGTCGTCGCCGTCGTCGCAGTCGTCGTCGTTGTCGACGTAGTCCTGGTACAGGCACTCGGCGACCTCGCTGGCGTCGCCCTCACCGTCACCGTCTGCGTCCAGGAAGTAGCTGCCGGCGAGGTGGTCTCCGTGAGCGATGTGCGCGCTGACGGCGCTGGTGCTGACGTTGATGACCTGGATCGAGCCGTTGCCGGTGACGTGGCAGACGTCGACCTTGGTGCCGCCCTTTTCAGCGACCTGGGCCTCGAGCTGGGAGGGGGCGGGCTCGGGCTGGGGCGCGCAGGCGACGAGGGCGCCGAGGGCGAGCAGGGACACGAGGGAGCGAGGCATGAGGACCTTCCTGAGGCGTTGAGGTGACGCCCGCAAGGTAGGAGGCGGGCCGTCCGCCCACACCCCACGCTGGTCTCACATCAGCCGCCGATCCTCGTCATCACGCCCTCGAAGCTCTTGCCGCCCTCGACCAGGGCCTGGTGCCCCTCGATCTTGTTCATGACCATGGCGCGGATGGCCGCCCCGAGGTCCTCGTCCGAGGCCCCGCCCCGCAGCAGGTCCCGCAGGCTGGGGGTGCCGTCGTCCGAGAGGCAGGTGCGCAGGTGGCCGTCCGCCATCAGCCGCAGGCGGTTGCAGCCGGCGCAGAACTTCTCGGACAGCGGGCTGATGAAGCCGACCCGAAGTCCGGTCTCGGCGATCTTCCAGTTCTTCGCGGGCCCATCGCCCAGCCAGCCGCCGTAGGGCTCGAGCGTCCACCTCGAGGCGATGCGCTCGCGCAGCTCGAGCGCCGGCACGGTGACGTGCCGCCGCGTGCCGAAGGGCATGTACTCGATGAAGCGCAGCACATAGACGTCCGGCGCCTGGCTGAAGAACTCCACGAGGTCCTCGACCTCGTCGTCGTTCTCGCCGCGCAGGATGACCGCGTTGATCTTGATCGGGCCGAGGCCCGCGGCCTGGGCGGCCTCGATACCGGCGATGACCTTCTTCAGGCTGCCGCCACGGGTCAGCTGGCTGAAGCGCTCGGGCTGGAGGCTGTCCAGGCTGACGTTCAGGCGCGTGAGCCCCGCGTCCTTGAGCTGCTGCGCGCAGCCGTCCAGGCGGTGGGCGTTGGTCGTCAGCGCGATGTCGTCCAGGGCGGGGATGCGCCCGAGCGCCTCGACCAGGACCTCGAGGTCACGGCGGATCAGCGGCTCGCCGCCGGTGAGCCGGACACGCCGGACGCCGAGCGCGGCGAACACGCCCACGAGCCTGGCGATCTCCTCGTAGCTGAGCAGGTCCTCGCGGGACATCCAGTCCATGCCCTCGGCGGGCATGCAGTACACGCAGCGGAAGTTGCAGCGATCGGTGACCGAGACCCGCAGGTAGGTGTGCTCGCGCTGGAAGCGGTCCAGGAGCATCAGACGGGCAGTCGATCGCTGACCGCGGCGGCCAGCTGCGCGAAGGTGAGGGCGGCGGCGCTGTCCTCGTCCAGCGAGATCGGCGAGCCGCTGTCCCCGCCGGCCCGGATGGCGCCGTCCAGCGCGATCTGGCCGAGCAGCTTCACCCCATACTCGTCGGCCATCTTCTGCCCGCCGCCCTGGCCGAAGGGGTAGGCGCGGGTGCCGTCGGGCAGCTCGAACCAGGCCATGTTCTCGACCACACCCAGCACGGGCACGTCCAGCTTGCGGAACATCTCGACCCCGCGGCGGGCGTCCAGCAGGGCCACGTCCTGGGGCGTGGTCACGATCACCGAGCCGCTGATCGGCACGTTCTGCACCAGCGTCAGCTGCGCATCGCCGGTGCCCGGCGGCAGGTCGATGACGAGGTAGTCCAGCGGGGCCCACTGGACCTCCTGCAGGAACTGCCGGACCACGCCCATGACCATGGGGCCGCGCCAGATGATGGGCTCGGTGTCGTCGACCAGGAAGCCGATGGACATGCACTTCACGCCGTAGGCCATCAGCGGCAGGATCTTCTTCTGCTCGTTGGCCAGCGGCTTGCCCGTCACGCCCATCATCAGCGGCAGCGAGGGGCCGTAGATGTCCGAGTCCATCAGGCCGACGAGGT
>CALGIB010000775.1 GCA_937915955.1 uncultured Pseudomonadota bacterium | reverse complement strand
GTCGGTGTCCGGGTCGGCGTCGGTGTCCGAGTCGGCGTCGCTGTCCGCGTCGGCGTCGCTGTCCGAGTCCGAGTCCGAGTCGCTGTCGGCGTCGGTGTCCGCGTCGGCCTCGACCGAGAGCCGGTCGTCGGTCTGAGGCTCCGCTTCACCGCAGCCCATCAGGGGCAGGCAGAGGACGAGCATCGTGGTCTCCGGGGTAGTGCTCCGAGGAGTCCGCGAGGCCGCCCTGGTTTCACCCGTGGACGATGTCCGAGGTCACGTCCTCGCCGCCCGACAGGTTCGTCCACAGCGAGCCGATGCTGTAGATCGGGCCCCAGGGGATGCCCCACCAGCCCAGGAACACTGTGATCATCGTGTAGGGCAGGCTCTTGCCGAGGGTGCCCTCGCCGGGGCGGATGAAGAAGACGTCGCTCGTCCGCTTGAAGGTCATGATGAGGACGCTGATCGTGTATTGGAAGTAGACGAACTTCGCGCCCTGCTGGACCAGGTCGTGGATCTCTCCGTCGCTCAGTCCTTCGATACCCTGAATCTCGGCCATGGGAACTCCTTGGGTGACCCGCACTCCCGCGGGTCCTGAACACGGACCGGCGGACCGAGAGCCTACAGAGGATCCGGGCGAGTGAGCTCCAGGAACGCGGCCCAGGCCGAGCTCTGCGCTAGGAGGTCGTCGTTGTGCCCCAGCCCGGACAGCTCGACGTAGGTCGCGTCCAGGGTCTGGGCGAGCTGGCGGCCGTGGGACACGGGGATCATCTCGTCGTCGCGCGAGTGCAAGACCAGGGCGGGGAGGTCCAGCTCGCCGGCGCGCCCCAGGCTGTCCCAGCGGTTCTTCATCAGCCAGCTGACGGGCAGCCAGCGCCAGGTCTCCTGAGCCACCGCGACCGCGCTGGTGAAGCTCGACTCGAGCACCAGGGCGCGAGGCCGCTCGTCCAGGCTGGCCGCCAGGGCGAGGGCCACCCCGCCGCCCAGGCTGCGTCCCATCACGATGATGTCTTGAGGCTCGTGCGTGACGCGCGCCCGGTCCCAGGCCGCCAGCGCGTCCCGGATCAGGCCGGCCTCGGAGGGCTCTCCCGTGCTGCCCGGGTAGCCGCGGTAGTTCACGTGCAGCACGCTGTAGCCGGCCTCGGTCAGGCGTAGGTAGCGGGGCAGGGGGGCCCCGACTGTGCTGCCGTTGCCCGAGAAGTACAGGACCAGCGGTCCCTGCTGCCCGAAGCGCCAGCCATAGAGCGGCAGCCCATCCGAGGTGACGACGGTGAGCTCGGTCGCGCCGGCCTGGCCGGCTAGCCGGCTGAGTTCGGCGCGCTCGACCGAGGGCCGCGGGTAGACAAGGCGAGGCTCGAGCAGCGCCACGAGGAGGACGACGAGGCCGTAGGACAGGACCAGCCCGGCCAGCACCTTGGCGAGCAGCGGCAGCACCCTAGCCAAGGTGCTCGAGAGGCGGGCGCGTGCTCGGGCTGAAGCCCTGCGCGCGCCTACTCGGGTCTTCCTGGCAGGGGGAACCCCTGCAGGTTCCCCCGCTCGCTGCGCGAGCCCCCCTCCGGCGACACGGCGTGCTCGGGCTGAAGCCCTGCGCGCGCCTACTCGACATAGCCGAGCTCTCGCAGCGCATCGAGCATCGACTCGCTGGCGCCGCCGCCGTCTGGTGAGTCCGCGGCCATGCGCTCTCGAACGCTGTCGCGGACCAGCAGCAGCGGACCCGGGTGGATGTCGAGATCCGCGCCGCCGAGCTTCAGCTCCTGGCGCTCTCCGCTCAGCCGCGCCTCCAGATCGCCCACCCGCAGGGTCGCCCCGGCGGAGGGATCCGTGGGCAGCACGAACAGCGTGCCGGTTCCGAGGGTGCCGGGGGTGAAGCGCAGCTCCCAGACCAACACGGGGTCCTCGGACTCCTCGGGGGTGAGGTCCAGCTGCACGATCTCGACGCTGCCGACGTCCTCGGGCCAGTGCGGGGGGAGGTCGCCCAGCTCGACGTTGTGGCGGCGGCTCGAGGCCGCGTCGGGCTCCATGACCTGGGCGTCCACCGGCTGGTCGAAGACCAGCACCATCGGCTCGGGCTTGTTCATCTTCACCCGCCAGCCCAGCCCGGCCGGGAAGCCGCTGGCCGCTGCCAGGTCCTCGAGCCGGGCCGATCGCTCCTCGTCGCTGAGCTCCGCGGCGAGGTCGTCCTGCTCCCGCGGATCGGCGGCCAGGTCGTAGAGCTCCTCGTGCCCGTCGTCGGTGCGCAGGATGTACTTCATGCCATCGGCGACGACGCCCCAGAGCTCGCGGTCGTACATCAGGTGCCCGAGCTGCAGCGGGCGCTCGTGGAGCTCCCTGAGCAGTCGCTCGGGGTCTCCCAGGTCCGCGTCGAGCAGCGGCGCGAGGGAGCGCCCATCGACCTCGTCCGCCCAGATCGCCGGGTCGATGCCGGCCATGTCGTAGAGCGTCGGCGCGATGTCCGTGAGCGAGACCGGGGCCGCGATCCGGTGGGGCCCGCCGCCCCATCCCGAGGGGGGGCGGATCCAGAGGTTGGCCTGGGTGACCTCGCTGTAGAGCGTGTGGTTGTGCTCGTAGCTGCCGTGGTCCCAGAACTCCTCGCCGTGGTCGCTGTGGAGAACGATGAGCGTCTCGCCGGGCATGGCCAGGACCTGGGCCAGGAACGCCGAGAGCTGGTCGGCCATCCAGGCGACCTCGCCGTCGTAGCGGTCCCGCAGCCAGGCCTTGTTCTCGTCGGTCAGCCCCTTGAGCCGCAGGACCTGCCAGCGGTTCAGCTCGACCGAGAGCGGGCCCTTTTCGTGGTCGACGTACTTGTTCCCCCACAGCCCGGGCGCTCGGTAGAAGTTGTGCGGGTCCATCAGGTGCATGAACAGGAAGCTGTCGTGGTCCTGGTTGGCCTCGAACCAGTCGGACGCCCGACCCATCTGGATGTCGGCGTCCTCGCTGTTCTGGAACTGCCAGAAGTCGAAGCCGTCGTTGAAGCCGTGGCGCGGGACCAGGTGCACGTTGGCGGTGACGCCCGCGGTCGTGAAGCCGGCCTTCTGGAAGGTCTCGCCGACGGTGGGGGCGGTGATGGCCCGCATCGGCATCGCGCCGGTGATGGAGCTCCGGAAGCTGGGCCGGGTGCGCGGCGCCGGCGCCCACGCGTTGTCGAACAGGACGGCGCTCTCGGCGAAGGGGTCCAGGACCGCGCTGACGTCTTCGGGGTGTCCCGATTGGGTGAAGGCGTCGGGGCGCAGCGTGTCGATGCCGACGACCAGCACGCGCCGGGGGCTGCTGCTGGCCGGGCCGAACACCAGGGGGTCTGAGGCGAACACGTAGTCCCAGTCGGCTTCACCCTCGGTCTCGCTGGCCAGGGTGAGCGTGATCTCCTGGCCGGCCCAGGGCGAGAGATCGACCGTCAGAGGGCGAAACCGGTCCACGTCCACGGACACCGAGGCCTGCTCCTGGCCGTTCACGAGCACCGTGAGGCTGGCGTGGGCGCCCGGCTCGTCGTCGAGGCCGGTGGGGACCAGGGCGCCGCTGGTCTCGAGGCGAGCGCCCTCGGGCACGACCAGGGGCCAGCTGATCGAGCTGGGCGCGGGCAGCGCCAGACCCGGCCGCGTGATCTCTCCCTCGCGGCCTTCGATGCTGAGCTCCCAGCGGACGAACTCGGCCGGGGGCAGCTGGGCCTTCTCGGGGTCCAGGCGCTTCCAGGTGTCCATCAGCGCGTCGGACTGGAAGCTGGCCTGGGCGGTGTCCCCGTGGCGGAGCACGATCTCGTCGCCGTCGAGCTTCCAGGACGCCTCGCCCTTGGTGGCGCGGCGGTTGAACTCGACGCGCTCGTCGCCGAGGAACAGCTG
>CALGIB010000774.1 GCA_937915955.1 uncultured Pseudomonadota bacterium | reverse complement strand
GACGGCGGCCTCGGGCCCCTGGGCGCCGCCTCGGTGCAGCGCCACCATGCCGCCGTACCAGGCCTGCACGGAGGGCTCGATCATGGCGACGACCAGCTCCTCGTAGCCGTCACCGTCCAGGTCGCCCGCGTTGACCAGCAGGCCCTGTCCGCTGCGCTCGCCGTCTCTGCCCACGGCGGGGACCAGCGCCTCGAGCACCCGCACGTCCACGCTCAGGTCGGTGCCCAGGAAGGCGTCCCGCAGGGTGGCGACGCCGCTGCCCGGCTCGCGCCCCTGGACGCCGCCCTCGACGAGGTCCAGCTCGCCGCTGACCTGGACGATCTCGACCACGCCGCTGCCGCCCTCGACCCTGGGGGACCAGATCGCCCCCTCGGGGAGCCAGATCTGGCCGTGCCCGTGCAGGATCGGCCTGCTGCCCTCGGCCACGGTGACGGGCACGTCCAGGAAGGCGCCGGTCACCTCGTCCGTCACGCGCAGGCGATCGAGGCCCTCGCCCGCTCCGGCCTGGTAGGCGCAGCCGCTCAGGGTGGCGCCGGAGGTCTGCGTGGGTAGGCTGCAGAGGAAGCTGCCCGAGCCGCCGCTGATCTCGGGCTCGAAGCCCTGACCGGGGGCCAGGGTGACCGCCGAGGGGGACACCGCCAGCCCTCCGATGACCTCGACGCTGGCCGTCGCGCTGCCCTCGCAGCCCAGGTCGGTGAGCTCCACCCTGGCCGTCTCGGCCAGGCCGCCCACCAGCACCGCACCCGTCTCCTCGTTCACGGTCCAGTCTACGGGATCGACGAGAGAGAAGTGATAGGCGCCCGAGCCGCCCGAGGGCACCAGCTGGAGCACGGAGTTGGGCAGGACTTGCGCGGACTCTGGCGAGATGGCCAGCTCACCCTCGCAGGCGACGGGCTCCGAGGCGGTGTCCGGCGCGGGTATCCCCCCGACCGGATCGTCAGTACCCTGGGTGCAACCCGTGACCACGAGCGCCCAAGTCACCCAGCCCATGTTCCTCACTCTCGCCATGCTCAGCGCCTGCTCCGACAGCGTCATTGTGCTTCAAGGTGAGCCGCTCGACCTCGTCGAGGTGTCTCTGGCCGAGGGCGCGATCTCCGGAGCCGCCACCGACGGGCAGCTCGGGGTGCTCGCCAGCGTCGACGACGACGTGGTCTGGATGGGCGAGAAGAGTCGGCGGACGCTGCGGTATGCGAGCGGCTCGCTGCTGGGCGCGGCCTCGCTCGAAGACATGCTGCTGTTCGGCACGGACGAGGGCCTGTTCGCCTGGCAGGACGCCGTCACCGCCTCGCCCATCGACGGTGAGCTCAGCGCGCTCCAGGCCGTCGGGGGCTCGGGCGACGAGGCCTTCCTGATGGACGATGGCGTGCTGCGCACATGGCGCTACGGGCAGCTGGCCGACCTGCTGGTCGACGAGCGGCACGTCAGCGGCGCCTTCGCGGCCCGAGACGGCCGCGCCGTCGTCCAGACCGCCGACGGCGTCGCGATCCTGGAGCGCTCCGAGGGCTGGCGGGTCGTGCAGGTCGCCGACGCCGACCCGGTCGACGTGGGCATGACGGACCTGGCCTGGTGGACCGACGGCCGCTGGGTGCACCGCGAAGACGGCCGCAGCTACAAGCTCCGACGCCCTCTCGAGGCCCTGCTCACCGGCGCCGGCGGCGCCTGGGCGCAGGCTGACGGTGACCTGTACTGGTTCACCGAGGATCAGGCCTACCGCCTGGAGGACGGACCTCGACCCTTGGCGGTGGACGGCATCGGTCGACTCATCGCCTCGCGCGACCACGAGCTGGTCCGCGTCTCCCACGGGCGGCCCGTGGGCGTGCTGGGCATCGCTGACGGCGCCGAGATCGACGGCGACGCCCCCTTCCAGGTCGTCGCCACCGGAGACGGTTGGGTGACCGCGGACGTCGACGGCCTGGCGGTGGACCTGGTCGACGGCGAGGGCTTCCTGGACCCCCTGGACTGGGCGGACGGGCGGCTGCACACGCTCTCGGCCCACGTGGACTATGACGAGGGCGGCTCCGCCAGCGCGAGCCTGGACTTCACCGCCGTCTCCCTGGAAGACGTGAGCTGGGAGGCCGACCTGCTGCCGATCTTCGAGGACAACTGCCAGAACTGCCACGGCGGCGCGGCCGAGACGGACCTCAGCTCGGCGGCGGCCTGGGAGGCGCGCTTCGAGGACATCCTGGCCAACGTCGAGAGCGAGGCCATGCCCCTGGGCGGCGACCCCTTGAGTGGACGTCAGCGCAGCCTGATCCGCGCCTGGGGCCTGGGGGGCTTCCAGCCATGATGTTGCTGCTCGGCGCGGCTCTGGCCCAGGACCTGGGCACCTGCCCCCAGGACGGCGAGACCTGGCTCGAGGGCGAGGCCTACCTGCGCGCGCTGTCCTTGGATCTGCGCGGCGTGATCCCCACGGCCGAGGACTACGAGCTGCTCCAGGGCGGGGAGCTGCCCGAGGAGATCCTCCAGGAGTGGTTGGTCAGCGAGGAGTTCGCCTGGGAGGTCGTGCGCCAGCACCGCAAGCTGCTCTTCCCCAACGTCACGGACATCCGGCTCATCAGCAACCGGCAGCGCCTCGAGACCGACGGCGACGTCTACTACCGCTACCTCGTCGCTCCGCACTACCGCGGCGGGCCCGTCTCCTGTGGCGACTTCGAGGCCAGCTGGGGCGACGACGGCGAGCTGATCACGAGCCTGGACGAGGACGGCTACCTGCAGGAGGGCTGGGTCTGGGTCGAGCCCTACTGGGACCCCGAGACCCCCATCAAGGTCTGCGCCTTCGGGGCCCAGGAGGCCCTGGTCAGCCCCCTGGGGACGGACTGCGGCACCTACGACAGCCGCTACGACCCCTACTGCGGCTGTGGGCCGAACCTGGCCTTCTGCGACACCCCCGAGCTGGGGCACAACGGCGGCAACCCCGAGCCGCCCGTGGCCATGGCCATCATCGAGCCACAGTTTAGCGCCAGCGTGACGGTCAAGGCGCTGCTGGCCACCGCGCAGGGCAGCATCATCGAGGTTGACCAGTTTACGCGCGAGGACGCGGG
>CALGIB010000773.1 GCA_937915955.1 uncultured Pseudomonadota bacterium | reverse complement strand
GGATGGCCGCTACGGGCAGCTGACCTACCTGCGCATCTACCGCGGGACCCTGAACAAGGGCGACGTCATCTACAACAGCCGTGACGGCAAGAAGGTGAAGGTCGGCCGCCTGGTGCGCATGCACTCCGACGAGATGGAGGACATCGATCAGGCCTCGGCCGGCGACATCGTCGCGCTCTTCGGCGTCGACTGCTACTCCGGTGACACGTTCACCGACGGCAGGGCGAACATCGCGATGACCAGCATCCACGTGCCGGACGCGGTCATCAGCCTGACGATCACGCCCTCGGACAACAAGGCCCAGGTCAACATGTCCAAGGCGCTGCAGCGCTTCACCAAGGAAGATCCGACCTTCCGCGTGAGCCTGGACCCCGAGACGAACGAGACCGTGATCTCGGGCATGGGCGAGCTGCACCTGGAGGTGTACGTCGAGCGGATGAAGCGCGAGTACAACGCCCCGGTCGCGGTCTCGCCGCCCCGGGTCAGCTACCGCGAGACCATCAGCCGCAGGGCCGAGTTCAACTACCTGCACAAGAAGCAGACAGGTGGCTCGGGTCAGTACGGTCGCATCGCCGGCTACGTCGAGCCCAGCGAGACTGGCAACTTCGAGTTCGTCGACAACATCGTCGGCGGCGCCATCCCTCGCGAGTTCATCTCCAGCTGCGAGAAGGGCTTCAAGAAGTGTCTGGCGAAGGGCCCCTACATCGGCGCCCAGGTCGTCGCGCTGCGCATCGTCATCAACGACGGCGCGGCCCACGCGGTGGACTCCAGCGACACGGCCTTCCAGGCCGCGGCGCGCGGCGCCTTCCGCGAGGGCTTCGGCAAGGCCGGCCCGACCGCGCTCGAGCCCATCATGAAGGTCGCGCTCGAGGGCCCCTCGGAGTTCCACGGCGCCATGGTCGGCACGCTCATGCAGCGCCGCGGCATGATCATCGGCTCCACCGAGTCCGACGGCTTCTCCCAGGTCGAGGCCGAGGTCCCGCTGGCCGAGATGTTCGGCTACGCCACCGCGCTGCGCTCCTGCACCCAGGGCAAGGCCGAGTTCACGATGGAGTTCGCGAAGTACAGCCCCGCTCCCTCGAGCATCACGGAAGAGCTGATCAAGGCGTTCCAGGACGAAAAGGCGGCCGGCTGAGCCCGCCCAGGAGATCATGACCATGTACGCACAGATGTATGAGCGTAGCCCCATGAGGGTCTTCGAGGCGAGCACGCACGGCGGCCTGGCCCCGGGCGAGCTCGGCGCCGTCGTCGGCCGGGCTGGCACGGGCAAGAGCGCCCTGCTGGTGCACCTGGCCCTGGACCGGCTGCTGCGGGACCAGAAGGTCCTGCACATCAGCCTCCGGGATTCGGCCGAGCACGTTCGGCGCTTCTACCTGGAGATCTTCGAGGGCGTCGCGCGCGCCGCCCGGGTCACCGGCAGCGATCGCGCGGACGCTCAGCTCCAGGTCGAGCAGCTCCGACAGATCCTCTGCTACCTCAACCGGGACTTCGGCCCCGCGGACCTGCAGAAGGCCCTGACCTTCGCCGAAGAGGTGATGCACTTCGCCCCGACGGTGGTGGTGCTGGACGGCATCGACCCCCAGACCAGCGACGAGCTCGCGGCCTACGCGGACATCGCCGCCACCGGCCAGTTCGCCCTGTGGGCGGGCCTCCGCAGCCACCGCGACGACCAGGGCGGCACGCCGCTGGCCGCCGCCTGGAGCACGACCATCGTGCTCGAGCCCAGCGACGCGGCCATCGAGCTGAAGGCCGAGCGGGTCCACGGCAAGGACGTCGGCGACCTGATGGGTCTGCAGCTGGACCCGGTCACGCTGCTCGTCACGGGCGAGGACAGCTGGGACCCGATGAGCGCGCCCCCCAGCCCCCGGGCCGAGGACTGCACGCTCTACTCCGGTGGAGCCCCCGGCTCCGAGGCCACCTTCGGCGAGCACGCCGAGAAGTGGGGCCTGACCGAGCTGAACTTCACCTTCGATGGCCACAGGCAGTCCCGCACCGCCCACAGCAAGCTGCTGTCCGGTCGCGAGCTGAGCGCCGGCGATGTCAGCCTGGTCTACGTCTCCAAGCGCCTGCATCGGACCTACAGCGAGGGCAGCATGATCCGCAAGGTCCTGCAGTCGCTGTGGCATCAGGTCAGCCGCGCCCAGCAGGTCTTCGTGATCGGTCAGATCAACGAGGACGGCACCGTCACCGGCGGCACGGGCTGGTCGGTCGAGCTGGCCCGCATGTGGCACAAGAACCTGTGGGTCTTCGATCAGGCGCAGAACGGCTGGTTCCACTGGTCCGGTGAGCGCTGGGTGACCGGCGTCCCGGTCATCGAGAGCCCCCACTTCTGCGGCACCGGCAGCCGTCAGCTCAACGAGCACGGCGCCCGCGCGATCGGGGCGCTGTTCGAGCGGAGCTTCGGCATCCCCCGCTGATCCGCAGACGGGGCCTGGCCCCGTTGCCAGCCGGCCCGCCCGGCATTACCTACCGCTCGGTACACGACCTACCGAGCGGTAGGTCTGCTCTGGGGTTCTTCTGACCACGCCTGATGCGAGCGTCCGCCAGCGCATCGTCTTGCACGCCACCCGGCTCTTCGCCGAGCAAGGCTACGCGAAGACGTCCGTGCGCGAGATCGTCGAGGCAGCCGGCGTCACCAAGCCGACGCTGTACTACTACTTCGGCAACAAGGAAGGCCTCTTCGCCGCCCTCGTGGACGAGTACTACGAGGGCTGGCTGACGGCCGCCCGCCAGCTCATCCAGGCCCCGGGCAGCCCGCTCGACCGCATGTCCGCGTACGTGCGCATGACCATCCGGGGTGCCCGCGAGCAGCCCGACGTCCTGCGCTTCGTGGCCATGGCCTTCCACCAGGCCGGTCAGGGTGCCCCCGGCGTCGACTGCACTCGCTTCATCGTCGAGGAGGCCAGGCTCCTCTCCGCCCTGGCCGAGGAAGCCCTCGAGGCCGGTGAGCTGGCCCCGGGCCTGGCCTCCGGGGACGTCGCCATGTCCCTGATGGGCATGGTGCACTTCCGCATCGGCGCCAACATCCACGCCTCCGTGCCCCTGAGCGATCAGGCGGCCGAGACCATCCTCCAGATCTTCCGTAAGGGGGTCCACAACCCATGAATCGCCTCGTCGTCGCCAGCCTGGGCGTCGCCCTGCTGGGCGCCTGCAGCGCCGCCACCGAAGAAGCCGAAGCCGAGCTGGTCGCCATGGACCTGCCGGCCGCCCCCGGCGTACGCGTCGAGACGGCCACCGTCCAGCCCAGCGCCGCTCAGGTCGACCTCAGCTTCCCCGCGCAGGTCCAGGCCAGCCAGGACTCCACGCTCGCCGCACCGATGGGCGGCTACGTCGAGCAGGTCCTGGTCGACGCCGGTGACCGGGTGAACAGGGGCCAGGCCCTGGCCCGGATCGACACCCGCAGCCGCAGCGCCCAGCTCGAGATCGCCGAGGCCCAGGCCGCCCAGGCCCAGGCCGAGCTGCAGCGCATCGAGAAGCTCGGGGACGGCGCCTCCGAGCAGCAGCTCCTCGCCGTGCAGACCAGCGCCCGCATCACCGCGGCGAACGCGGAGCTTGCCCGCATCGGGCTGCAGCGCAGCGTGATGGTGGCGCCCTTCTCGGGCAGCGTGGCCGAGGTCTTCATCGAGCAGGGCGAGATCGCCGGCCCCGGCGTCCCCGCGCTGCGGGTCGTGCGCACGGACGTGGTGACCCTGGAGGTCAGCGTCAGCGACAAGGACGTGCCCCTGATGGAGCCCGGCCAGACCGTGGGCTTCCGGACGCAGTCCCTCGCGGAGCCCTTCGAGGGCACCATCACGAGCATCGGCGCCGCCGCGGCCAGCAAGACCCGAACCTTCACGGTCGAGGTCGAGGTGCCCAACCGCGAGGGGCTCCTGCGGCCCGGCATGATCGGCCGCATCCGTTTCCAGCGCGATCTGGCCGATCACGCTGTGGTCATCCCGCAGGACTGGGTGGTCACCACCCTGACCGAGACCGGCGTGTTCGTCGACCGGGGCGGCCTGGCCGAGTGGCGCCCCATCGAGCTGGACGCCTTCGCGCGCGATCAGGTCGTGGTCCGCGCCGGCCTGACCGCCGGCGACCAGGTCATCACCCTGGGGGCCCGTGAGCTGGCACCCGGAGATCCCCTCATCGTGGTCCGCACCGGCGTCTGTTGTGAAGACGGCCGGGTGGTCTGGTAGGGGGCGGCATGGCTTGGGCTCGCTGGCTCGTCGATCACGCCGTCACCGTCGCCATCGGCGTCCTCGGCATCCTGGTCTTCGGCATCATCAGCTACGTCACGCTGCCTCGAGAGGCCAGCCCCGACATCACCATCCCGGTGGTCATCATCAGCACGCCGTACATCGGCGTGTCGCCCGAGGACATCGAGTCCCTGGTCACCGTGCCCATGGAGCGCAAGCTCAAGGACCTGCGTGACGTCGACAAGATGACCTCGACCTCGATGGAGGGTGCCTCGATCGTCGTCCTGGAGTTCAACCCCGACGTCGACATCGAGGACGCGCTGGCCAAGGTGCGCGAGAAGGTGGACGCCGCCGAGGCGAACATCCCCGAAGACGCCGAGGACACCGTCGTCTCCGAGATCAGCTTCTCGGACATCCCCATCTTCATGGTCACCATGACAGGGCCCATTGACGAGGAGGACCTCAAGCAGCTGGGCGAGGACCTGGCGGACGAGCTCGAGGCCATCCCCGGCGTGCTGGACGTGACCGTCAGCGGCGGCCTGCGTCGCGAGCTCAAGGTCTACGCGAACCCCGACCGCATGGCGCTCTACGACGTCAGCTTCAGCGACATCATGTTCGGCCTGCAGGCCGAGAACGTGAACATCCCGGGCGGCACCGTCGACGCCGCCACCAGCAACTACCTGCTGCGCATCCCTGGCGAGCTCAAGACCGCCAACGACATCGAGAACGTGCCCGTCAAGAACGTGGGCGACCAGACCGTCTTCGTGCGCGACGTGGCGCGCGTGGTGGACGGCTTCGCCGAGCGCAGCACCTACGCCCGCATGAACGGCACCCCCAGCATCTCCCTGGGCATCAAGAAGTCCGTCGGCGAGAACATCATCGAGATCGCCAACGCCAGCCGGGAGGTCATCACCGCGACGGCCGAGGACTGGCCCGAGGGCGTCGAGTACAGCATCCTGGCCGACCAGTCTCGCGAGATCGAGGCCATGGTCGGCGAGCTGGAGAACAACATCCTCAGCGGCCTGATCCTGGTGATCGGCGTGCTGCTGTTCTTCATGGGCTTCCGGAACAGCTGGTTCGTCGGGCTGGCCATCCCCCTGTCCATGTTCATGAGCTTCATGATCCTGCAGGCCATGGACATCACGCTGAACATGGTCGTGCTGTTCAGCCTGATCCTGGCGCTGGGCATGCTGGTCGACAACGCCATCGTCATCGTCGAGAACATCTTTCGCCACGCGGAGATGGGCAAGTCCCTGCGGGACGCCTCGATCGACGGCGTGTCCGAGGTCGCGCTGCCCGTGACCACCTCGACGCTGACCACGGTGCTGGCCTTCGCGCCCATGCTGTTCTGGGAGGGGATCATGGGCGAGTTCATGGGCTTCCTGCCCAAGACGCTCATCATCGTGCTCTCCAGCAGCCTCTTCGTCGCGCTCGTCGCCATCCCGACGGCGACCTCGGTGGCCATGAAGAAGGTCCCTGCCCGCACCGACGTGGACGAGACCGGCATCCCGCAGGGCGGCCTCTACGGCAAGCTGATGCGCAGCTACAAGTGGGCGCTCGAGTGGTCCATCGACCACCGGTACGTCAGCTTCTTCGGCCTGGGCATCCCCAGCCTGCTCATCACCTTCGTCCTCTACGGCGTCTTCAACCACGGCACAGAGTTCTTCCCCGAGACCGAGCCCAAGCGCGCCATCGTCCAGGTCACCGCCCCTCATGGCACGAACATGGAGACCACCGACGCGATCATCCGCAGCCTCGAGCAGGTCATCGCGGTGGAGCCCGATGTCGACACCTACGTGACCGAGGTCGGCGTCGCGGGAGGCGCCACGGGCTTCGGCTTCGGCAGCAGCTCCTCGCCCCACTCCGCGCGCATCACGATCGACTTCAAGCCAACCGAGTCGAAGGCTCGCGAGGGCGAGGAGCCCCGATCCGGCAGCACCTTCGACGCCATCGAGCGCATCCGGATGTCCTCGACCCAGGTCGTGGGCGCCAAGGTGGTCGTCGACAAGATCCAGGAAGGCCCCCCCGTGGGCCTGCCCGTCTCGGTGCAGATCACCGGAGACGACTTCCACCAGCTGGGTAGGGTCAGCGCCGAGTTCCAGCGCAAGCTGGCCGCGATCCCAGGGGTCGTGGACATCAGCGACGACTACAAGGTGGGCCGCCCCGAGCTGCGGGTGGACATCGACGAGGCCGCCGCCAAGCGCATCGGCGCCAGCACCTCGGGCGTGGCCAACAACCTGAGGACGGCGGTCGCGGGGGCCAAGGCCAGCGTGCTGCGCGAGGGCGACGAGGAGTACGACATCATCGTCGAGCTCGACCCCGCCTACAAGAACGACCTGCAGTCCGTGCTGCAGCTGCGCGTGCCCGGCAAGGACAACATCATGGTGCCCCTGAGCACCCTGGCGAGCTTCAAGGTCGCCGGCGGCTCGGGCTCCATCAAGCACGAAGACCGCCAGAAGATCGTCACCGTCAACGCGGACGTCGCGGCCGGCTACCGCGTGGACCTGGTCCAGGCCGAAGTGGTCCAGCTGATGACGGACTTCGACACGCCCGAGGGAGTGATCCTGGGCATGGGCGGCGCCAACGAGGAGGAGGTCAAGGCCGCGGCCTTCCTCCTGAACGCCTTCATGATCGCCGTGGGCCTGATCTTCCTGGTGCTCGTCACGCAGTTCGACTCGGTGACCCGGCCCTTCATCATCATGATGAGCGTGCTGCTGAGCCTGATCGGGGTGCTGATGGGCTTGCTGCTCACGGGCACGCCCTTCGGAATCATGATGACCGGCGTGGGCGTCATCAGCCTGGCCGGCGTCGTGGTCAACAACGCCATCGTGCTGCTGGACTACGTGCAGCTGCAGCGCGAGAAGGGCCTGTCGGTCAAGGACAGCCTGGTCACCGCGGGCCTGGTGCGCTTCCGGCCCGTCATCCTGACGGCGGTCACCACCATCCTCGGGCTGCTGCCCATGGCCACCGGGGTGTCGATCGACTTCCGAAAGCTCAGCGTCACGGTCGGCGGCGACTCCGCAGCCTTCTGGGGCCCCATGGCCGTCGCGGTCTGCTTCGGCCTGGCCGTGGCCACCGTGCTGACCCTGGTGATGGTGCCCACGATGTACTCGATCAACGAGGACCTCACGGACCTGATCGGCGGGATCGGCAAGAGGCTGAAGATCGGCGAGCACGCCACGCCCAAGGCCGCCGCGGCGATCGTCACCGGCGGCGCGCTGCTGCTGGCGCTGTTGCCCGGAGCCGGCCACGCGGCCGAGCGGGTGAGCCTCCAGGACGCGCTGTCCGCCGCCGAGCAGAACAACCTGGATCTGAAGATCGTGCACGAGAACACGGAGCAGGCCAGGGCCCTGTACGGGCAGGCGTGGTCCTCGCTCTCCCCCAAGCTGCAGGCGGGCGTGAACTACACCTACAACAAGGACGAGATCGCGATCGACTTCGCCGAGACCGCGATGTGGCCCTCGGATCTGCGCCCGCTGTTCGAGGCGATCAACTACGACCGTCCCGACGTGGTCGGCGCCGTCTTCGACGAGGTGGAGAAGCAGGAGGCCGAGGCCAGGGCCGACATCGAGCCCATCGTCATCCAGGCCCAGGACTACTTCGACTGGAACGTCTCGGTGATCCAGCCGCTGTTCAACGCGCCCGCGTTGCCGGCTCTTCGGGGCACCAAGGCCAACCGCAGCGCGGCGACGCTGGACGAGGAGTGGACCCGAGCCCAGATCCTCGGCGCGGTGACCCGCAGCTACTACGGCCTGGTCGTGGCCCAGCAGAGCCTGGACATCTCCACCACCGCGGTGGACAACGCCGCCGCTCACGCCGCCCTGGCGCGCGAGCAGGTCAACGTCGGCCTGGCCGCACCCCTGGCGGCCTCGCAGGCGGAGCTGGCCCTGGCCCGCACCCGACGACAGCTCAAGGACGCCCAGGCCCGGCTGCTCCAGGCCCAGGAGGTCTTCGCGCTCATGACCGGCATCACGGGGGCCGTCGAGGTGGCGATGCCCCAGGAGCCCCAGGTCAGCGTCGACAGCCTCCAGGACGCGCTGGGTCACCGGGACGGCCGCGCCGATCTGCAGGCGGCGGCGCTGCGCCAGGACATGGCGCGGTACCAGCTGCGCGCGGATCAGCTGGGCTGGCTGCCCCGGGTGGACGGCCGGTTCACCTACAGCTGGACCGAGAACGAAGGCTTCTCCGGCGAGAAGGACTGGTGGATGCTGACGGTCGGCGCGACCTGGACGGCCTGGGACGGCGGCTACCGCCTGAACACCAGCAGGGCCTACAAGAGCCAGTACCGGCAGACCCAGTACATGGCCGAGCGCGCCAGGCTCGAAGCGGACCAGCAGATCCGTCTCGCCTGGCAGAGCTACGACCGGGCTCAGACCGCCTACAGCATGGTGCAGGACGAGCTGGCCCTGGCCGAGGACACCCTGGGCCTGGCGACCCGCGGCTTCGAGGCTGGCGCGAACAGCTGGTTGGACGTGCAGGACGCGGAGCTGATGGTGCAGCAGGCGCGCCTGGGGCTGCTGGCCGAGCGCATGAACCGCGACCTCGCGGCGCTGGACCTCGAGCTTGCGCTGGGCGCGCGCTGAGCGTGTCGTGAAGCCGCCGGACCGGAGCGGGCCCGTGGGTGGCCTGCTCCACCCCGTACCGGTGCTCGGCATCCTGGTGCTGCTGCTCAACGACCACGTGCTCAAGGAGGCCTTCCCGGGCCTGGTGACCGGAAAGCTGTCCGACTTCGCCGGCCTGGCCTTCTTCCCGCTGCTGCTCCAGGCAGGCTGGGAGTGGCTGGCCGCCAGGGCCGGCCGCTTCGAGGGCCCCTCGCGGCGCCTGCTGGTCGGCTGCGCTGTGGTGACCGGCCTGTACTTCTGCGGGGTGCAGCTCCTCGACCCCGTCACCGAGAGCTATCGGTGGGCCCTGGGGGCGCTCCAGTGGCCCTTCCTCAGCCTGCGCGCGCTGCTCGCGGGCCGACCTGTCGGCGGCCTGCACCCCGTCCAGGTCTGGCCGGACCCCTGGGACCTCTTGGCGCTGCCCGCGCTGCTGGTTTCGGTCTGGGCAGGCTGGAGCCGACCGAAGCTCAGTCCGCCCGCTCCACGATGAGGAACTCGACCCGACGGTTCTGAGACCAGGCCTCCTCGTCGCTGCTCTGGACCAGCGGCCGGCTCTCGCCCCAGCCCTTGTGCTGAAGCCGGGACGCCGCGACGCCCGAGCCGATCAGGAAGTCCTGCACCGCGGCGGCGCGGCGAGCGGACAGCTCCTCGTTGAAGCCCTCGCCCCCGCGCTCGTCGGCGTGGCCCTCGATGGAGAGCAGCAGCAGCTCCGGGTGCTCGACGACCACACGAGCGACCTCGCGCAGCATGTCGAAGCTCTCGGGCTTGATGACCGCCGCGTTGGTCTCGAAGTAGACCTTGTCCGGGATGACGATGCGGCGCTCGGTCAGCGTCACCGTGCTCGTGTCGAGCACCACCTGCAGCTCGTGGGCGCGGCCCTCGGCGACGTCCAGCTCGACGACCTGCCCGTAGAAGCCCGCGGCGGTCGCGGCGATGACGTAGTGACCTGGGACCAGGTCGACGCTGCCGTCGCCCATGCCCTCGGCGATCAGCACCCCCGGCTCGGCCGTCCATCGAGCCTCCTCGACGACGCGACCGAAGGCATCGGTGGCGACGAGGTGGACCTCGGCGGACCAGGCGGATGCGAGCAGGAGCGACCACATGGCGCCCAGGCTACCGCGCGCTGTAGCTCTTGACCTCGACCAGCTCGCTGCCCAGCTCGATCGAGATGGCGCGCTTGAGCTCGGCCCGGCGGTCGTTCAGCGCGTAGACGCTGCGGGCCAGCTCGACGAAGGCACCACCGAAGTCGCCTCGCGCCTCGTGCTCGCGCAGCCTGTCCTCGACCACCCAGAGCTGCTCGTTGACGCCCTCGAGGTCGCCGCCCAGGGTGGGCTCGGCCAGGCCCGCCTCGACCCAGCAGACCTGCAGAGCCTCGAGCTCGCGCGCTACGTGCCGAAGGCGCGCCGCGTCCTCGATCCGCCGCTGCTTGATGCGCAGGATGGTGATGCGATCGAAGACGTCCCCCAGCGGCTGGGGGACCCTCAGAACAGCACCGGCTGCACGACGATCTCGCTGGGGCAGTAGCCCGAGCTCGTCGAGACGAGCTCGACCACCGTGCTGGCGAGCTCGTCCGGGTTCAAGAAGTCCCGCTCGGGGTCGAACTTCTCGGGGAACGGCAGGAACTCCTGGGTCTTCCAGAACGGGGTGTCGATGCCGCCGGGGGCGACGTGGCAGACGCGCACCCCGGACTCGCGGGCCTCCTGCCAGAGCACGCCGGTGTAGCCGCGCACCGCCCACTTGCTGGCCCCGTAGACGGACTCGTTGGCCAGGTGCAGGGTCCCCGTGATGCTGCCGATGTTCACGATGAAGCCGCTGCGCTGGGCCTTCATCACGGCGAAGGCCGCCTGGCAGCCGTAGATCGTGCCCTTCACGTTGGTGTCGATGATGGCGTCGATCTCGGTCGGCGTGTAGCTGTTGACCGGCCCGTAGACCGCCACGCCGGCGTTGTTGATCATCACGTCCAGGCGCCCGAACTCGCCTACGGCGGCGTCGATCAGGGCCCTGACCTCGTCCGGCACCCGGACGTCGGTCTGGACCGAGATGGCGTCGCGGCAGGCCCCGCAGAGCTCGTCGATCTCGCCCGCGGTGCGCGAGGCCAGGACCAGGCGCGCTCCTGCGGCGTCGAAGGCCCGAGCCAGGGCGGCTCCAAGGCCACGACCGGCTCCGGTGATGCAGACGACCTGGTCAGCGAGCGCGCTCATGGGACCTCCCGAGGGGGGCCCGAGTCTACCTCGGCGCCTGCAGCTTCTCGCTCATGGGCTTGCCATAGATGGCGCCAACGAAGGGTCCATCCAGGTAGTCCTCGCAGTCGATCTGCGACTGCAGGCGGGGGCCCTTGTAGCGGCCCGTGAGCAGCTCACGCGCGCACTCGGCCAGGCCAGCGGCCGTGGTGGACTGGATGGCCCGCAGGCGGCGACCGCTGAAGGTGCTGGGCTTGACCTTGTACGCGGCGTCCAAGCGGTGACGGCCCGTGGGGGTGCGGCTCTCGACCGCCGCGTAGATGACGACGACGTCGTCCTCCATCTGCGGGACGGCAGAGACCATGCGGTCCTGCAGCTGCTGGATGCGGTCGGGCACCTCGCCGATGGCCCGCAGCTGCTGCCTCACCCAGGCCCAGTGACCGGGATAGCGAAGCGTCTTGTAGTCCAGGTGCTGGACCCGCCCCGCCAGCGACTCGGGCAGGTCGGCCGCGCCGCCGCTGGTGGTCGCCTCCTCGTAGGCCAGGCCGTCGATGAGCAGCGTCTGGATCTCCTCCAGGCTGTCGACCTCGACCGTCTCGCCGCCGCGCACGACCACGGCCCGCTTGACGTACTCCGTCGCCACGCCGATGGGGCTCCAGGTGAAGCCGTAGAAGTGCGGGGCCTCGGCGTTGCGGGTCAGCGCCCCCACCCGCATCTTCATCAGGTCGATGTCTTCGACGCCGTGCTGCTGGCAGAAGCGCTGGTAGAGGCTGTTGCCCAGCACGTTCACGAAGCCCGGGGCCAGCCCGCACTGCAGGGCGAAGCCGGTGTCCGCGCCCTGGGTCATGGCCAGGATCTGGTTGGTCTCGGCGACGTACTCGGTCAGGTTGGCGTAGTGCAGGCGGTGGCTCAGCGCCCAGCCGGCCACGCGCGGGGCCAGGCCGCCAGGCAGGCAGTCCAGGACCAGGTCCGAGCTGGACAGCGCCGCCTCGAGCTCGGGGCTGCCACCATCCCGAGGGATGACGACGGTGTCGATGGTGCCACGCCCCTGGGTGTCGACGAACTCGGCGGCGCCCTGGAGCTGGCTCTCGGAGGCGTCGGCGAGCACCAGATCGATGTCCTCGGCGCGCCACTCACGCAGCAGCAAGCCCACAGCCCGCCCGATTCCACCACTGCCAGCAATCACCACGCGCTTGTTCGCCACGACACCCTCCGAGCGGCCGGCCTCCTATCCGGTGCGGTAGGCTCTCGCCTCCCCCCGGGGCTCCCAGATGCTCGCCAGCCTCCCCCAGCGTGACGGGCCTCGCGTCGAGGTGGCCATGGTCCCAGCGACCAGCCCCTTCGCGCCCATCGTCAAGCAAGCGACCCAGCGGGCCGGGGCCCTGTTCGTGCCGGTGGACCTGGCCACGCCAGCCGACGTCGCGGGCCGCATCCTGGTCGTCGACCTCACCCAGGTGATGGTGGCGCAGCGGCTCGGGCGGCGCGTCATCGCCATCAGCCCCCGCAACGACCTGGACTGCTACGACATCGTCCGCCCCGACGAGGTCGACCTGCGCATGCCCCGGGCCATCCGCAACCTCATCGATCTCGAGCTGCTGCGCAGTCGGGTGCACGAGGAGCGCGAGACGGTCCAGATCCTCAACGAGATCGGCTTCGCCCTGTCCGCCATCACCGACAGCGGTGACTTGCTCCAGCGGATCCTGACCCACGCTCGCCGCGCCCTGCGAGCCGACGGCGGCAGCATCTACATGATCGAAGGCGAGCAGCTGACCTTCGCCGCCTCGCAGAACGACACCGTCGACTTCGCGCCCTCCCGCACACACCTGCCCATGGACGACACGAGCCTGGCAGGCTTCGTCGCCAAGCACGGGCAGCTGCTGAAGATCGACGACCTGGAGCGGGTGCCGGCCGGGGCCCCCTACAAGCCGAACTACGCCAACGACAAGGCGCTGGACTACCAGACCCGCTCCGCGCTGCTGGTCCCGATGACCGACCGGGACGGCATGGTCATCGGCGTCCTGGCCACCTACAACCGCAAGACGGTGCAGGGCATCCCGCTGGCCAGCTTCGACCGCGTCCTGCCCTTCACCGAGCGGGACGCGGCCCTGGCCCGGAGCATCGCCAGCCAGGCGGCCGTCGCGCTCGAGAACCACCGGCTGTACTCGGACATCCGCAACCTGTTCGACAGCTTCGTCACCGCCGCCGTCACCATCATCGAGTCTCGTGATCCGTCCACCGCCGGCCACAGCAACCGCGTCGCGCGCCTGACCACGCGCCTGGCGCAGGCCGTCAGCGACAGCAGCGACAAGCCCTTCCGGAGCCGCCGCTTCTCGACGCTGGAGATCGAGGAGCTGCATTACGCCAGCGTGCTGCACGACTTCGGCAAGGTCGGGGTGCCCGAGCAGGTCCTCCTGAAGGCCGACAAGCTCTACCCGTGGGAGCTGGAGCGCATCGAGGGGCGCTTCAAGCTGGCCTCGATGCAGGCCCGCCTGGAGGTGCTGCACCGCCGGAAGCTCTCCGAGGCCGAGCTCAGCGAGTCGCTGCAGGCCATCGAGGACGACCTCGTCCACGTGCGTCGAATGAACCGGCCGGGCTTCCGCTTCCGGGACACCGACGTCGACCACCTCGTGCAGATCGCGGACCGCTGGTACATCGAGACGCTCGAGGAGAGCGTGCTGACCGGGCGGGACATCACCCGGCTGTGCATCCCCCGAGGCAGCCTGGACGAGGACGAGCGCCGCGCCATCGAGCTGCACGTCAGCCACACCTACAACTTCCTGAAGATCATCCCGTGGACGCGGCACCTCTCGAACGTGCCCGAGCTGGCGCACGCCCACCACGAGAAGCTGGACGGCACGGGCTACCCGCAGAAGCTGCGGGGCGAGCAGATCCCCTACGGAGCGCGCCTGATGGCCATCACGGACATCTTCGACGCGCTCACCGCGGGCGATCGCCCCTACAAGTCCGCCATGACCGTGGCCAAGGCGCGGTCCATCCTGGTCGACGAGGCCGACCAGGGGCACGTGGAGCGGCCGGCGGTCGAGCTCTTCTTCAGCCAGCAGCTCTGGGAGGGGGTCATCGCCCCCCGGGAGTAGGGACTACTCGGGAGCCAGTTCGCCCTCGAGCTCGTCCATGGCGCCCCACAGACCCTCGATCAGCGTGCAGTCCAGGCTGCCGTCGCTGGCCTTGGTCTCCTTGATCTTGGCGACCAGGGCGTCCATGGCCTCGGGAGCCATCTCGTCACCGGCGGTCAGCGAGGCCTGCATACCCTTGCCCCAGTCGGTGCCGAGGGTCAGGCCGTTGATGGCGGCGTCCGTGGCGGCGTCGCCCTCGTCGCTCTCGAGGATGGCCTCGCAGAGGTCCTTGGTGTCCTCGAGCTCGGAGGGCGCGGCGGGCTCACCACCGCCACAGGCCAGGGTGAGGCCCACGAGGGCGGCAGCGGGGACGAGCAGCAGGCTCTTTTTCAGGTCAGGGACTCCAGGTTCTTGGGCCCGGGCGGATCGCCGCGGGGGACCGGAACGCCAGGACGGCGACCGGTCTTACAGCGAGGCGTCGGGCTCGACGGGGGCGGCCTCCTCGACGGGGGCGGCCTCCTCGGCGGGCGCGGCCTCCTCGACGGGGGCGGCCTCCTCGACGGGGGCGACCTCCTCGACGGGGGCGACCTCCTCGACGGGGGCGGCCTCCTCGACGGGGGCGGCCTCCTCGA
>CALGIB010000772.1 GCA_937915955.1 uncultured Pseudomonadota bacterium | reverse complement strand
GGTGTCGGGGTCGTGGGAGTGGGGATCGTCGAGCATCGCAGGGCCTCGGAGAGAGCGCGGAGTTGCGATCCGAGGGTAGCGATGAGAACGGCCGGAGTCGCTAGCCAAAATCGGAGTTAATGCAGCAATTTCAAGTATTTGCTCAATAGTGGCAAGGCGCAAGTGGTGCGAGGCGCCGACATCGGTCGATCAGGAGGGCCATCACTTGCGCGGTGCAAGAAGCACTTTCTTCGGGAGGCTCCGAGGGCCGCGGGGGCGCCGGGGGCTGCGGGGGGCAGGACAGCCGACAAGAAGTCGGTGCAAGAGCGGACCGCGGGGTGGCGCTCCGCGGGCGGCTGGTTCGCGGCGAGTTCGCCCCCCTCCGCCTCACCAACGCCTGCCTGGCAGAGCGACCGTCTCGGGCGACACGAGCGTGATGAGGGCGTCGTCGTCCCAGTCGTCCGACCCGACACCGCGGCGGCGCCCCAGACAGGCCAGCTCCCTGACCTGCCGTCGCCAGCGGTAGATCCGGTTCCGGTCGCCGGTCTTGCACCGCCCCCGGGCGAACCGGGGGTTCCCAGACTGGCGGCGGCTGCACTGACAGAACACGGGCCGTCGCTTCGAGAAGTAGGTGGCCCCACAGCCGCAGTCGTGGCTCTCGTCCAGCGCTGGACCGTGGAGAAGGTGGAGCCACGCCGCGCGACGACGCAGACCGATCTGTCGCGCCTGCATGCGCCGTAGCGCCCGACCTGGTGCTCGAGTCGTCCGCACATCGGCCTGCGAGAGACTGTCGAGGTCGTCGGGTCCGCTGCTGGAGTCGTGGCTGTTCGCGATCCTCATGGCTCAGTCTCCGAGCTCGGGTGGTGGCCCGAACAGATCGGGTCGCACGGCGATGCCCGCTGCCCACGTCGCCAGGCGCTCCGCCAGCCAGTCCGGCGCCTTCCCGTTGTCCGGAAGCCGCACCTGCCTGACCGACCAGCCGGTCGCCTTGCTGACCCGCAGCGAGACCGTGGCCGCCAGCGGCTCGCCGCCCTCCTCCCACGCCGCGACATACACCGCGCCGTCCCCGCGGGCGGAGCGCTCGGGGAATCGCCGGTCTTCCGCGATGCAGAGCTCGTTCTCGACCCCCAGCGCGTGCAAGACCGCGGCGGAGCGCACCCCCGTGAGCGTGACCGACGGGCGGCCTTGCAGGACTTCATCCTCGGTCGGCGGCGTGAAGGGCCTCGGGAAGTCGCTCGGCTTCCAGCGCCGGGCTTCGGGGCGCGGCAGGTCATGGATGGCCTCCATCAGCTCGGCCCTCGACCTGAAGAGGGCCGGCGTGGGGGACGCGTAGCCCCGGCTGCGGCCGGTGGCGATGCGCGAGAGGTACGTGTGCAGCCCCCAGTAGATGATCTTGTCCGGATCGGCGAGCAGGTCGAAGGTGCACAGCGCCCGGAGGTGCTCGTGCATGAGCGTGATCACGACGTCTGCGCGGATCCGGGGCAGGTGGCGGATCCACTTCCCCACCAGGGCGTCGTCGGAGTTCAAGAGGTTGATCACAAGCTGCGATCCGGAGATCCCTTGAAGCCAGGCCGTGGGGATCCCGAGCGTCATCGGATCGATCCGGCCCAGGATCCCGACGTAGCTCCGGCGCGCTGGCAGGCCCAGCAGGGGCAGCAGGTGATGGCGTGGACGACGCAGCAGGTCCCGCAGTTGCCTGCATGTCGCCTCGCGGTCTTCGGCGGCATCCACATGTACGGCGAGCATCCCGCCCAGGGTCGGGTTGTCCTGCACGACGTCGAGCACCTCGGGAACCGCGTGCACCAGCTTGAGCGCGGCCCAGCAGATCCAGTCGTCCTGGGGCATCAGCGCGGCGCGGACCGGCGCGGGGATCTCCGCGAAGAGCGGCTGCAGGGGCAGGTCCCAGCCCATGGCGTCGACGGGGATCAGGTCAGGATCGTCGTCTTCGTTGCCCTCGGGAGCCTCGTCGGCCCAGCGGACGTGCGCGAAGGGGTGGTGCTCCTCCCAGGCGCCTTCGGCGGTGTAGCTGTACCAGGCGGGGCTCGGCCAGACGCGGATCACCTCGGCGATGGTCACGCCGTCCTCCTCGCCGACGCGGTAGGCCTGGCCGGCGATGGGAGCGGAGGAGAGCAGGGTGGGGGTGTCCGTGAGCATGATGGTCAGGATGCGGTCACGGGGGGTCAGAAAGCGTCCCGGCTTGCGCTGCGCTGTCGCCGCCGACCCGAGCCTGCAGCCCGCGGCACCACGCGCCCACCCGATGGCTCAGCCACGAGGGCGCATCCGCGTTGGACGTGAGCTTGAACTCCGCGATGTCGTATCCACCCGCGTCGTTCACCCGGAGCCAGAGCGTGCCTTGAGTCTCGCGCCCGTGCTGCTGGAATCGAACGGCATACATGCTGCCCAGCCCCGCGGTGGCTGCTGCGGGGTACTGCCGCTCGGTCGGCACGCAGAGGGCTTCCCCAGCCCCCCAGCTCTGCATGGCCGCGGACGAGGTGAGCGGGTGGAGACTCACCTCGGGCTCACCAGCCAGGACCACCTCCGGAGCCGGCGCGCCGAACTCGCGACGGTAGTCCGCCGGATCCCATCGCCGCGGGCCTTTGTGGAGGGCATCCGGGTCCAGAGCCAGGTAGGCCGCGAGCACCTCTGCGCGCGACCGGAAGCGGGCGGGCGTCAACGGGGCGTAGCCATTCCGCCGACCCACTGCGATCTCCTGCAGGTAGATGTCCAGAGCGATAAAGATGCAGCCGCCCCGTTCCTCGAGCAGCGAGTGTGTGGCCATCGCCAGGGAGGCGGGTCGCAGCAACATCGCGAGGACGTCCTCTCTCAGCATCGGGAGATGGCACAGGAGCTTTCGGATCCGCGGGTCGTCGGTCGTCAAGAGTCTGCGGATCCCGTCGAGCCCGGGGTCGTCGAGGCTGAAGACGCCGAGCTTGCTGACGACCT
>CALGIB010000771.1 GCA_937915955.1 uncultured Pseudomonadota bacterium | reverse complement strand
CCACGGCGAGGCCATGCTCAAGGGCTACTGGAAGCCGGCGGCTGGCCACAAGCTGGAGCTCAAGGGCGGATACTCTCGGGAGGTCTCCAACGAGACCTACCTGGGGCTGTCCGCCAGCGACGTCGAGTCCACGCCCTACCGTCGCTACGCCGCCAGCGCGCTGGGACGGATGGACTTCCACCGGACGCAGGCCGAGCTGGCCTGGTCGGCGAAGCCCTCCGCGGCTCTGCAGGCGCGGACCGTGGCCTACCACCACTACCTCACGCGCAGCTGGACCAAGCTGAACGGCTTCGCGGACGGGCCCGACCTGCACGAGCTGCTTCAGAGCGACCCCTCGGGGGGCCAGGGGGCCGTGTTTCTGGCCATCCTGCGAGGCGAGGAGGACAGCCAGTCCCCTGGTCAGCAGCTGCTCATCGGCACGAACGACCGTCGCTTCCACAGCGCCGGCGTGCAGAGCACCGTGGCCTGGACGGTACCGGGTGAGCGGGTCAGCTCGCGCCTCGAGCTGGGGCTGAGGCTGCATCAGGATCTGGTCTGGCGGCTTCACACCGAGGACGCCTTCGAGATGCGCTCAGGCGAGCTGGTGGACGCCGGGGCCGAGACGCAGGTCACGCGGGACAGCGAGGCCCTGGCCCAGGCCCTGGCCGTGCATGCCCACGAGGAGCTGCGCGTCGGCGACGTGCACCTGCTCCCCGGGGCTCGGCTCGAGGTGGTGCGGACCGAGCTCGTCGACGCCGTCGAGGGGACCTCGGGGCCGCTGACCCGGGCCGCCGTGCTGCCCGGCGTGGGGGTCCTCTGGACACCCTCGGGCGCGCTGGACCTGTTCGCTGGCGTGCACCGGGGCTTCTCGCCCGTGGCCCCGGGGCAGGCGGCCGAGGTTCGACCGGAGCTGAGCTGGAACAGCGAGGCGGGCCTGCGCTGGGGGACCGGCCAGCGCCAGCTCGAGCTGGTGGGCTTCTTCACGAACTACCAGAACATCACGGGCCAGTGCACGATGTCGGGGGGCTGCGGCAACGAGCTGGTCGACCAGCAGTTCAACGGTGGCCAGGCGTGGGTCTACGGCGGCGAGGCCAGCGGGCGCTACACGGTGCTGCTGCCCATCGAGCTCACCATCCCGATCACTGCGACCTACGCGTACACGGCCAGCCGGTTCCGGAACAGCTTCGAGTCCGACTTCCCGCAGTTCGGCTCTGTTAAGGCCGGCGACAGCCTGCCCTACGTTCCCGAGCACCAGGGACAGCTGAGGGTCACGCTGGCGCACCCGATCGGCGAGCTGTCACTGGGCGCGACGGCTCGCAGCGGCATGCTGGACGAGGCGGGCGCGTTCCCGGTCTCGGACCTGGACCTGCCGGCGCTGGTGCTGGTGGACGCGGCGGGCAGCGTGTTCGTGGGCGAGCGGTGGTCGGTCTACGCGACCGGTGCGAACCTCACCAACCGCAGGACCGTGACGTCCTGGAGGCCCTCGGGGGCCAGGCCGACGGCGCCGCTGCAGGTGATGCTCGGGGTCAAGGTCGGTGGCTGACGCTCACTCGGGTCGGGCCCGTCGAGCGGCTGCGGACTCGCTCCGTCGCCTGGTCTGGCGTCGGGCGAGGGCTCGTCCATCCGGACCTGGAGCCCGTAGAGCTCCAGGGGGCGCGCTGGTAGCGCTGGTCCGCCAGCCGGTCGAGGGCTTGGCCGGCGCTCCACGGGGTGCAGGCGTCCGAGCACGACGTGAGCGAGCAGCAGCGCACCTGCAGCCTACTGCGTGACGGCCTCGCCGCGAGGGGCCCAGGTCTCGACCGGGACGCCGACCTTCTTGTAGACGAACTGGAGCAGCCAGGCGGGGCCCACCAGCAGGAACTGGAGGTCCTCGAAGAAGCTGGGCTTCTGGCCCTCGATCTTGTGGCCGACGAACTGGAGGACCCAGGCGACGAAGAAGCTGCCGCCGCTGATCCATGCCAGCGGCAGGCCCGCGGCCTCGATCGCGGTGTTCAGCGAGATGGCCGCGCCGGCGACCAGGCTCATGCCGAGGCCCAGGGTCCAGGACAGGCGGAAGTAGAACGCGAGCGCCAGGACCATGAACAGGCTGGCGAAGTGAAGCCCCGGGACCTGGCCAGGGAAGGGGAGCGCCTGGAGCAGCCCCAGCGTGTTGACCAGGATGACGGGGATGCAGACCCAGTGGATCAGCTTGTTGGTTCCGTTCTTGTGGCTCTCGCCGTAGTGATCGAACCAGGCGCTGGCGGACTTCATGACGGGGACCCTCGCATAGAGCTGTGCTTACTTCCAGGTAAGTAACAAACGCACTATGGAGCTGGCAAGGAGGATCTCGTGGCACGAAAGCGAAGGCCGGCGGCCGAGACCCAGGCCGAGATCATCGAGGTCGCGCGGCGGCTGGTCGCGGAGTCTGGGCCTGCCGAGCTGCGGCTGGACGAGGTGGCCCAGGAGGTCGGCGTCAGCCGGCAGGCGGTGCTGCATCACTTCGGCAGCCGCGAAGGCCTGCTGCGTGAGGTCGTGGGGCGGGCCTGGCTGGGGCTGTTCGGCGACCTCAGGGGCCTGGCCGAGGGCCAACCGAGCCGCGAGGAGCTCATCGACCGAGTCGACGATGTGACGCGCACCGGCGGCAACGCGCGCCTGGGGGCCTGGCTGTTGTTGAGTGACAAGGGCCTGCCGGTAGAGGTGTTCGAAGGGGCGCTGGCCGATCTTCCGGTCAAGCTGAGCCCGGGCAGCTCGGAGCGGGACGCCCGCTACGAGCTACTGCTGGTGGGCTCGGCGCTGTTCGGGGACGCGATCTTCGGCGAGCGGCTGAGGCAGGCCCTGGGCATGCCCGATGACGAAGCGGCTCGGGCCGACTTCCGTGCTTGGCTCGGGGAGCGGCTGGATGCCTGAGCGCGTCGAGCGATCCAAGGGGCATATAAGCATATAAGCATATAATATGCTTATATGATCAATCTGGAGCGAGCCGCCGTCCCCCTGAGCCAACGACCCCGGTTACCTTCGGCCGCCCCGGAGGTGTCCATGTCCCTCGAGCTCCTCAACGCCGGCCTCGCTCGCGAAGTCGCCGACCTCCATCGCGAAGGCCGCGCCAAGGCCGCAGAGCGGGTCATCGTCGACTACCTGCCCGCCAGCGGCGATCGCGGCCCCCGCTACAAGCTGGCCGGCAGCCCTCTCCAGTTCATCCGCATGAACTCCAACAGCTACCTCTCGCTGTCGCACCACCCCCAGGTCCTCGCCGCCGCCGACGAGGCCACCCACCGCTACGGCGCGGGCCCAGGCGCGGTGAGGTTCATCGACGGCACCTTCGCGGCCCACGTCGAGCTCGAGGAGCGCATCGCTTCGTTCACGGGTCGCCCCGCCGCCAAGATCTTCAACTCGGCGTACACGACCAACCTGGGCCTGGCGCTGGCGCTCCAGAACCAAAGGACCTTCTGGATCGGCGACCAGCTCAACCACAACTGCATCATCCGAGCGATGCGCATCGCGCACGTACCCAGCCACCAGAAGGCCATCTTCAAGCACAACGACATGGCTGACCTGAGGCGCTGCATCGAGTCCGTGCCAGAGGGCATCGAGCGCGTCATCGTCATCTTCGACGGCGTGTTCTCGATGCGCGGCGACTACGCCCCTATCGCGGAGATCAACGCGGTCCTCGAGCCCCACCGTCAGCGCTTCGCCGAGGGCCTGGTCACCGTGGTGGACGACAGCCACGGCGTCGGCGCCTACGGGGCCACGGGCCGAGGGACCGAGGAGATCTGCGGCGCCCGCGTCGACATCAGCGTCGGCACCTTCGGCAAGGCCTTCGGCGTCAACGGCGGCTTCGTCGCGGCCAGCGCCGAGGTCATCGAGGCCGTGCGCCAGAAGGCGGACACCTACATCTATACGAACCCCCTGTCCGTGGCCGACTGCGCGGCCGCCAAGGCCGCCGTCGACGTCGCCGACAGCGAGGAGGGGCTGGCCCGGCTCGCCAACGTGCGGGCCCGCATCCGGCAGTTCCGCTCGGGCCTGGCCCGCCTGGGCTGCGAGTCCATCAACGGCGTGCACCCGGTCACGCCTCTGATGGTCCGTGACACCGAGAAGACCCGGGCGATGGTCGACGGGTTCAGCGCCGGCGGCGTGCTGGTCGTCGGGCTGAACTTCCCGGTCGTTCCGGACGGCGACCAGTGCATCCGCTTCCAGATCAACGCCGCCCACACCGAGGCCGACGTCGATCAGGTCCTGGGTGTCCTCGAGGACCTGCTCTGAGCCCGGCGGCTGGTCCGGCTCGGCGACCAGGCTGGCGCGTCCGCGTCCGGCCGGCATAGCCTCGTCACCATGAGCGAACGCAACACCGCCCTGCTGGTCCCCGGTCACGTCGACGTCGACGAGGTCCTCACCCTGCTCGAGTCCGTCCCTGGAGTCGGCCGCGGCGCTCTGGCGGGCGACGAGGCCCCCAGGATCGGGCACGGCCGGCGCGGCGGACGGGACTTCACCTTCATCGGCTGGCGCCTGTTCGAGCTCGGTGGGCTGACGCTGCTGGAGCGGTCCGAGGACGTGGACTCGGACGAGCCCGAGGTCTTCGTCGGAGACCGACTGTCCTCGGCGCACGGGGACGCCGTCTTCCTGCTCTACGAGGAGGAGACGGCGTTCGGCGGCTACACCTGGTTCCACGCGGGTCGGCTCGAGGAGCGCAAGGCCGTCGACGGTCGCTGGGGCGAGGTGGTCTCGCGAGGCCTGCGCGAGGAGCACGTGGTCGAGGACATCGACCCCTCGGAGTGGGTCTGGCCGCTGCTGGCCGAGCTCATCGACGAGGGCTCACAGCTCATCCTGGGTGCGCCGGGGCTGCGCACCGACGACGACATCGCGGCGCTGATCCTGTCCACCGAGCCCAAGGTCTGCGCCCGCGACGCGGCCCCCGCGGCTCAGCCCGCGGAGCCGACCGAGGGCCGCAAGCGCGACAAGCTCAAGGGCTTCATCAAGGGCCTGCTGAAGCGCTGATCTACTCGACCTGCCTGGCCGCGCTGCCGCCGGTGCTGAGCTGTCCGCCGAAGTCGCTGAAGAAGCCGTCGAGCAGGCCGGTGTACCAGGCGTAGCCGCCCCCGAGCAGGAGCATCGCGAAGGCCAGGGTCTTGAAGTTGATCTCCATGGCGACAGCCTACCCGCTGTCCCCCTCGAGCTCGGCCTGGATCGCGGCTGCGGCCCGCCAGCCGCTCCAGACCACCGCGCTCAGGCTGCCGTCGAAGCCATAGCGGCCGCCCAGGCCGGGGACCGCCATGCCTGCGGCCTCGCCGACGGCGTAGAGCCCCCGGATCGGCTGTCCGTCGGTGCCCAGCACGCGCTGCTGCTCGTCGACGTCCAGACCGCCGAAGCCCTTGGCCGCGACGAAGCCGGGCCGGAACGCGCAAGGGGTGCCGTCCAGGGCCTCGCGCTCGAACCCGTTGAGCTCGCTCAGCGTCTGTTCCAGCCCCGAGGTGTCGACCTCGATGCGCCCGGCCAGCGTCGCCCAGTCCGCCGCGCAGGCGAGCTCCTCGATCACGTCCTGCTCGGCCTCGGGCACGATTGCCTCGAGCCACTCCCGGGTCACCAGGCGCCAGGCCGGCTCGTTGTCCTCGACGTCGCCGGCGACGACCAGCGAGAACACCTGGGTCTCATCGGTGAACCGTCGGCCCTCGCCGTTCACCAGCACCCGCGGGGCGCTGCCCGGCTCCCGCAAGTCGACGGCCAGGTCGTCGCTGCCGGCCTGGCCCAGCGCCGTGGTCAGCGCGCCCATGCTGTCCGTCTGCGCGAGGGCGAGGTCGTGCTCCAGGGCCCAATCGACCGCGTCCCCGCGGGCGCCGTCGTCCTCGCT
>CALGIB010000770.1 GCA_937915955.1 uncultured Pseudomonadota bacterium | reverse complement strand
CGTACTTCAAGGCGGCGTAGCCCCCCATGGAGTTGCCGTAGAGCACCGCGGGTTCGTCCAGGGTCTGGTCGATGGCCTCGGCCACCCCCTGGTACAGCGCCGAGATGTGGTTCCGCGTGCGCGGCAGGTCGCTGTCGCCGTGCCCGGGGAAGTCGGGCAGCACGATCGTCCCGAGCTGGCTGAGCACCCGCTCGATCAGGGGCAGGTAGTGCGAGCCGCGGCCCGAGACACCATGCAGCATCACCACGGGGATGCCCTGCCCGGGGCGGACCCAGGTGGCCACGCGCCCCTCGGTGGTCTCCACGTCGCGGCGCGCGAAGCCCGCTCGCTGCAAGCGCCAGACACCCAGATGGTCGACCAGACTCAAGCCACCTCCACCCAGGCCGCGGACCCCCGCTCGGAGTCCTCGATCAGGCCCAACGTAGCCCCGTTTCGCTCGGTCGGGACACGCTGAACCAAGGCCCTGGGGTGCTCCCGCCGCATGGCCCAGAGCAGGCTGGCCGCGACTCTGTGCGGCATCACCCGACAGCTGCAGACCCAGGTGACCAGGCGACCGGCCCGGAACAGGCCCGCGCAGACCAGCCCGTGGTCGGCCAGGCGGTCTCGGACGAAGCCCACCATCCAGCCGGACTCGTCGACCACCTCGGGCCGGGCCCCGGTCAGGTCCAGCTGGCGGACCCGCGCCAGCAGCTGCCGCACGCGAGGCAGATCGCTGGCCACGGCGTCGCGGACCTGGATGATCAGCTCCATTCCAGCCAGGAAGCCCTCGAGATCGCCGGTCTCCTGGCTGACGGCGGCGCGAGAGCGGTAGCTGGGGCGGCGATCCAGGGAGGGCCCGAGGCTGGTGAACGACGGCCCCAGCAGCAGGCTCTCCCGCCAGGGCTGGGGCAGCAGCACCACCTCGGGTGCGCGGGCCTGGACCTCGGCGTTCTCGAAGGCCGAGTCGTCCAGGAGCACCAGGCTGTCGAGGCCCACGCCCAGGCGGTCCGCGATGCGGCGGAGGGCCTCGCTCTTGGGCCCGAAGCCGGCCTCGACCACGGTGAAGTCATCCAGATCCAGGGCCAGACCGAGGGCCCCACAGGCGTCGGGCCGACGCCGGAAGCGCTCGCACAACAGGCCGAGATCGTTGCGGGTACATAGCGCCAGGACCACGCCGCGCGAGGCGACCTGCCGGACGGCCTCGTGCAGGCCCCGCTTCAGGCGCCACCAGGCCTCCTCGTGATCGCCGGTACCCCAGGCGGGGTTCTTCTCGGCGAAGTCCTGGGCCACCAGCAGCCCGTGGATCAGCGTGTCGTCGAGGTCGCAGACCAGCACCTTGGCCGGCCCGCGCGTCTGGGCCACCCAGAGCGCGTGGATCCAGGAGGCCTCCAGCTCCGCACCAAGGAGCCCCGCCTCGCCGTGGCCCGAGCCGAACTCGACGTCGTCGGTCGGCAGCCCGTGGCGGGCCCAGAGCCCCTGCACGTCCAGCACGCGCTGGCCCTCGACGACCCCCTCGAGCTCGGCCAGGTCCGGCCCGCGCCCCAGCAGGCCCCAGGTCCCCGGCATCGGCCGCCGCAGCCCCCGGTACACGGCCAGGCGCCCCTCCAGAGCCTTCACGACGGTGCGCAAAGGCCCGAGATCGCTGCGCTCACCTATCAGCCAGGGCATCACCACCCGGTGCTCGAACAGATCCACGCAGACCAGCTCGGGGTTCAGGCGCTCGACCAGCTCAACCTGGGTCCAGGCCGCGACCACGACCTCGACCCCGGTCAGCTCCCGGAGCGGCGCGGCCACCCGCTCGTAGCCACACTGGCCCAGGAGCAGGATCACCGCAGCCACCAGCCCGTCAGCGTGTCGCGGCTCCGGTGCGGCATCTCGACGCAGTGCCAGGTCTCGGCCCCCGGCCGGAACAGGAGCAGGTCCCCGTGGTGAGGCAGGTAGCGCTCGTGGACCTCGAAGCCCTGCGAGGTGGGCACGCCGAAGGCGATGGCGCCGCCGTCGACGGCCCTCCAGTCCCGCGCCAGGCCCAGGCTCCAGGTCCCGGCGTAGCGAAGCCCGTCGGGGTGAGGTCCCATGTGGTCACCGGGGTCCAGCCGCCAGCGGTTGGCGACGACCTCGAGCCCCAGCTCGATGCCCAGCACCGCACCGCAGAGAGCCCGCACCGCGGGGTGTGCGAACAAGGGCGCCTCGACCCGCTCCCGCCAGGCCTGGACGAGCTCGGTCTCCAGGCGGGACGGCGCCGGGATCGCCCAGGAGAATCCTGGCTCCACGAAGCCTCGCAGGAGCAGGCGCCGACGGCCAGCGGCCCTGTCCTCGGCCAGCCTTCGCCAGGCCTCGACCTGCCTCCAGGCCGGCGCGATCTCTGGCGGAAGCCCGGCGACGTGCTCCCACGCCGCCTGGACCTCGACGGCCTCCAGACCGCGGGGCTCCGGCCGGGTCCGGGCTGACCACAGGCGCTCGCGCAGGGCCTCGGCGACGGGCCCCTCGAGCCACGTGGCGTCCAGCTCGCCGATGTCCAGGACGTGAACGCGCCTCTCCAGGAGCGGGTCGAGCAGCTCGAGCCCGCCCTCGGGGTGCTCTCGCACCAGGATCTCGTGACGAAGGGGCACGCCACAGGCTACCGGAGGACACCACCACCGGAGCCCCCATGAGTGAGCGCGACCTCGGCACGTTCTCCCCTTCGCTGGCCGTCCAGGACCTGGCCGCCAGCCGAGCCTTCTACGAGGCCCTCGGCTTCGCGGTCCTGGGCGGCGACGCCGACCAGGGCTGGCTGATCCTGCGGAGCGGGGCGACGATCCTCGGGCTCTTCCAGGGGATGCTCGAGAAGAACACGCTGACCTTCAACCCTGGCTGGACGGGCATGGCCCAGCCGCTGCAGGACTTCGAGGACGTGCGCGCGATCAAGGCGCGGCTCGAGGCCGCGGGCATCGAGACCCAGGGGGAGATCGACCCCGCCTCCACCGGTCCAGCCCACTTCATCGCGGTCGACCCCGACGGCAACCCCGTGCTGTTCGACCAGCACGTGGACAAGCCGCGCTGATGCTGCCCCTGATGCTGGCCTGCGCGGGCGGCGAGGACCCCACCCCCCTGCCCGCGGGCGAGGTCTGGCAGCCCGAGCCCGGCACCTCCTGGCAGTGGCAGCTGTCCGGCGAGGTGGACACGAGCGTGGACGCCGACATGTTCGACGTGGACCTCTTCGACACGCCGGACACCAAGCTCGAGGAGCTCAGCGAGGCCGTGCTGATCTGCTACTTCAGCGCCGGCAGCATGGAGGACTGGCGCGAAGACGCGGCGGACTTCCCCTCCTCGGCGGTGGGCTGGGAGCTGGACGGCTGGCCCGGCGAGTACTGGGTCGACGTCTCGGATCCCCAGGTCCGGAGCCTCATGGAGGCGCGCCTGGACTACGCCGTCGAGCGCGGCTGCGACGGCGTCGAGCCCGACAACGTGGACGGCTACGCCAACGCCAACGGGCTGGGGTTGAGGTCCAGCGAGCAGCTGGACTACAACCGCTTCCTCGCCGACGCGGCCCACACCCGAGGCCTGAGCGTGGGCCTGAAGAACGACCTGGACCAGGTCGAGGACCTGGTCGACTGGTTCGACTGGGCCCTCAACGAGGAGTGCGCCAGCTACGACGAGTGCGGACGCCTCAGCGCGTTCACGGGCTCGGACAAGGCCGCCTTCCACGTCGAGTACGTGGATGCCTGGTCCGAGGCCCAGGACAAGGCCGACGAGGTCTGCGGCGTAGGCCCCCGGCTGGACACCCTGATCAAGACCTGGGATCTGGACGAGCGGCGCCTGGCCTGCGAGTGAGCCGCTCGCGTCCCTGAGCGGATCCTGATGCACAAAACCCTGAGATCGTTGATGACTCATGCGCCCCCGGCGGCCGGTTAGTCACCCTTGACAGCTCCGGGACAAACCGGAGCGCCCGAGGCCTGTCCAGAACACCATGCTCCTCCTCCTGCTTGCCTGCTCGGGCTCCGAGCCCTCCGCCGACCTCCGCCCCGTCACCAACGAGGAGGCGACCGAGTCCCTGGTCCACGAGCTCTGTCGAGCCGCGACCGAGGGCGCGATCCCCTGCGAGCCGACCCCCACCCGGGCGGTCATCGGCGGGCACGACGTCGACCTCTCCGTCGAGGTCACCCACTTCACGGTGCTGCCCGGCCGCACCATCGGCATGGGGGCCAGCGCCGAGAAGATCCCGGGTGAGGTCCAGCTCGGAGGCATGTTGACGCTGTCGGTGGACGGGCGTGAGCTGATCCGCACCGAGCTGTCCGAAGCCGGCAGCGACGTCGATCCGACGCTGGCCCGCGAGGCCGCCGTTCGGGACCTGTCCCAGCGCTTCGTGGTCGGCTACGGCCTGGGTGTGCTGGACGCCCTGGTGGGCGCGCCCGAGGCTCGAGCGGCTCGGGGGGTCGGGCTGCAGGCGCCCATGGTTCAGCACGGGCCGCGCGGGGTCTGGACCTCGCACCCGATGATGGCGGCCCAGGGGGTGAACCCCGACTCGGTCCGCGACCAGGGCGCTGTGGCTCGCTCCTTGATGGCGGCGATCGGGCCGTTCCTGGACGAGATCGAAGGCGAGGGCCTGCACAGCGTCGAGGTGCGCGCGCGCCTGGGGGGCGGCGGAGCGAACGGACGCTGCCCGATCCTTCCTCAGATCATGGTGCCCGGAGCCACGGTCAGCGCGGTGCCCTTCGAGGGGGTCGTGCACATCGACCAGGGACCCAGCGGAGACATCTGCACCCTGGGGACCACCGTGAACTGGCCGCTGCCTCCCCAGGGAGCGACCCTGGAGTGGACCCAGGTCATGATCGTCGGCGCAGCCCCAGGAGCAGCCCCAGCCCCAGCAGAGTGAGCAGCCCGGGCCGGGCACCCGTCGCGCTGCAGCCGTAGCCGATGGGCGCCCTCTCGCCCGGGGGCGACAGATCCTGCTCCTCGTTCCAGTAGTTCGGCGGGCTCGTGTCGAGCCCAGGGCTGTCGTGGGCCTGGGGCTCGGAGTCGACCGGCTCCTCGACCTTGCCCTGGCACGAGACGCTCAGGGTGAAGTTGCTGGCCGCGCCCTCGTAGCCGTCGACGACCACCGTGTAGGCGTGGTCAGCGCTCGCCGAGAAGGCCACGCTCTCGCTGCTGGCGTCGGGCTCGTCGCTGGCGCCGACGCAGCCGCCGCCGTCGCAGGCGCTGCTGGAGAGCACGTAGAGATCCAGGTCCGCAGAGAGCCCCGTCAGGCCCACCGTGACCGTCTCGGACAGGGGCGTGCTGACGGTGAAGGCCAGCTCCGAGCCGGAGTAGCCCCACTCCGTGCAGCCGTAGGCGTAATGGGTGTCCGTGCTGCCAGAGCCGGTGTTGGCGCCGCCGTAGGTGTCGCCGCAGGTCAGGGCCGCCACCGGCGAGCAGGGCCCGGTGCTGGGACAGGTGGTGCCGGGCACAGCCCCGTGACTGCCCTGGGAGATCCAGTAGCTGGGGGGCGCGGAGCAGTCACCGTCGAAGGGGTCCTCGGCGGTGCCGCCGCTGTTGCGGACCTCGAAGTGCAGGTGCGGTCCGGTGGAGTTGCCCGAGGAGCCCATCAGGCCCAGCTCGTCGCCGCACTTCACGGCCTGTCCGGTGGCCACCGCCACGGTCCACTGCATCATGTGGGCGTAGTAGGTGTACTTGCCGTCCTCGTGCTGCACCTTCACGTAGTTGCCGAAGCCGCCGCCGCCGCCGCAGTCGCCCGTGGTGCACTCGTCGAACTCGCCGTCGTTGGTGTAGACGACCACGCCGTCGGCCGCCGCGACCACGGTGCGCCCGGCCTCCATGCCCGCGAAGCCGCCGCCTCCGAAGTCGCTGCCGTTGTGACCGGAGTAGCGGATCGAGCCGCAGGCCCAGTCGACGCCGCTGTGGTCCTTGTAGGCCGTCGGGTACATCTCCGAGGCGTCCGACTGGCTGATCGGGAAGCGGTAGTCCTGCCCCAGCGCTGCACTGATCAGCAACAACATCAGGGGGTTACCAGGACGTGCTGGCCGTCCGAGGCCACCCAGCGCAGGACCTCGCCGTCCCAGCCGTCGAAGCTCCGGATCGGCACCTCGACGAAGTCCGACGGAGGCCTGCCCTGCTCCAGCGCCGTCAGCTGGGTCTCCGTACCCGTGGCCAGATCCAGGTGCCAGATGGACGCGATGGGCCCGCGCACGAAGACCAGTTCGCCGCCATCGGGCGCCAGGATCGGCCGGTCTCCCAGCCCCAGCACGCGCTCCTGCTCGCCGAGCAGGACCAGCGTGGGCAGGCCCTCGACCCGCCGCGACTCGATCCGAACGCTGCCCGCCTGGGCGCGCGCGAGCACGCCGTCGACCGGCGTGACGTCGGTCTCCTGGGCCAGGGCGAGGGTCAGCAGAAGGTGCATCGGGGCGGGGCTCCGGTCGTCACAGTACCCGAGGTAGAGCGCGATGCGACAGCGCGCGTGCGGGGCCGGCCGCAGCTGGCACGCGTCCTGCTCTGCAGCTCTGCATGTACACACTCCTGCTGGCCAGCGCCCTCGCCTCCCCCAAGCACCTCCACACCGAGGTCGAGCCCACCCACGTCTCCCCGGACGGCCTGCTGGTGCGCGTCGTGCTGCACCAGGGCCACGCCGACAGCTGCGTGATCGAGCACCGCAGGGTCCTCACCGACGAGCTGGTGGGTCCCGCCGTCCACATCGAGGCCTGCGAGCCGGGCCGCTTCGGCCAGCCGGATCTACTCTCGGACGAGCGGGATCAATCCTGGATTGCGCTCGACGAGGCCGACCTGAGCCTGCTCGGGCTGCGGGTGCTGTGGTTCCAGGAAGACCTCTCTCCCGGCCAGAGCCGCGGCGGCATCCTGCTGGTCAGCGCCTCGGAGGCGGCGGCCCTGGGAGGCTGAGAGGCGCCCCCCGGGGCTGCTCTCAGAAGGCCGCGGCGTGCCCGAACTCGACGGCGCGCTCGAGCAACTCCGGCGTCATGCCCTGGATGCCGGCGGCGCGGCGATGCTCCTCGCTGGCGGTGACCTCGGACAGCAGCGTGTTGTCGCTGTTGACGCAGGCCCGGACGCCCAGCTCCAGCCAGCGCGCCAGGGGGTGGGCCTGGATCGAGTCGATGACGCCGACGTGCCAGTTGCTTGTCGGGCAGGCCTCGATGCAGACGCCGCGCTCCAGCACCAGGTTCAGGACCCTGGGATCGTCGAGCAGGCTCGTTCCGTGGCCGATGCGCTGGGCGCCCAGCAGCAGGACGGCGTCCCTGATCTCAGAGGCAGGCCGACCCTCGCCGGCGTGCACCGTGCGACCCAGGCCGCGCTGCGCGGCGAGCTCGAAGGCCCCCGCGTAGTCGGCCAGCCTCCACCGGTGCTCGGGGAGCGGCCCTCCAGCCAGATCCAGCCCGACGATGCCGGGCTGAGCGGCGAGGTGCTCGACCAGCGCGGGCGGCTGCCCGTAGAGCCCGCACAGGATCAGCCCGGCGCGACCCCCGATGCCCTCGAGCGCGGCCTGGACGAAGCGAGGGACCGACCCGTGCAGCTGAGGCGCGAAGCGGATCTCCAGCGTGCTCACGCCGTCGGCGACCGCGTCTTCGCAGATCTCGGAGGCCACGCGCGCTACGGCCCCGGGGGTGTCCAGCA
>CALGIB010000769.1 GCA_937915955.1 uncultured Pseudomonadota bacterium | reverse complement strand
GTGCCATCCCGGGCCTTGAGCACCTGCTGAGTAGCGCCGATGCGCTCGATCAGCGCGTCGACGGCGGGCTCGTTGTCCAGCCAGCCGTTAGCGGCCCGGTCGAAGACGAAGCCCTCGACGTCCTCGCTCTGGACGTTCCCGCCGGGGATCGGGCCGGCCTCGAGCACCTTCACGTCGTGCTCCTTGCCCAGCCACTCGGCGGTGCTCAGGCCAGAGATCCCAGAGCCGACGACGACGATTCTTGCCATGGGCGCAACTAACCGGGCGGAGCGATCATCCGTCCCCGGAAGCTGCGGAAGGACAGCCCCTGGCCCAGCACGGGGCTGAGCTCCGGGACCAGCTCCAGCTTCAGCGTGGCGCCGCTGGGCTCCACCCGCCAGACCCCCTCACGGATCTCGCCGCGCCTGCTCGTCCACACCCGGTGCTCACCGCTCGGCAGCGGATCGGCTGGGGCCCCGTCGCGGCGCCAGACCAGGGCCAGCTCGCTGCGCAGCACCAGCGCGGCGCGCTGGGGTGTGTGCGCGGCCTGTCCGAGGCGCACGGGCCAGCCTCGCTGCCGCGCCTGGAGCAAGGCCGCCGGCGTGTGCGCCCAGCCCACCCGCATCAGCCACCCCGGCTGACCCTCGTACCTCACCGGCAGCCAGAGCAGGGACAGGTCTGGGCGTCCCTCTCGCAGCGTGAAGGGCAGCCAGGCGGGCCGGTCCGGGAGGGGCTCGAAGGGCTCGGGGACCTGGGCGCTCAGCGCGCCGTCCACCTGCACGAGGCCCACGAAGTCGAAGCCCGCGAGACCTCCCAGGCGGCCCCACTGCAGCTTGGCCAGGAAGCGCTCGACCCCCAGCTCCTGCTCGAGCTCGCGGAGTCGGATTCGCTCCGGCACGGCCTCGTCCAGCTCGAGGCGAGAGTGGACGCGGACACGGGAGGTGGCCAGAGGTACCAGATCCAGGCCCCGGGCCTGCGCGAGATTGAGCCAGCCGGCCTTGTGGTGGACGCGGCGCAGGCGCCTTCCGCCCTGATCGAAGCTCAGGACCTCGCCGGACTCCAGCGACAGCACGCCCTCTGGGGGGTGCCGCAGCCGCCGACCGGGGACCACCTCGACCACGCGCTCCAGCGGGGCCGCGTTGATCGAGGCGGCCTCCCAGTCGCGGGCCTCCAGGGGCGTCGGCGCCACCTGGGGGAAGGCGGTGGCGGGCTCGGCGACCGGGTCCACGACGGGCTCGGGCAGCTCGTCGCCGGGGTGATGCAGGCTCATGTCCACCAGGGCGGTCCAGCCGATCCGGAGGCCGGTGAAGGGCTCGCTGCGCACCCCCACCAGGCTCCCGAGCTCGCGTGGATCGCTGAGCCGTAGCGTCACGGGCTGGGCCTGGGGCAGGTGGATCTTCAGTCCGTCTGCTCCCAGGAGGAGGTCGAGCAGGGCGCCCAGCAGGCCGCCGAAGGGTCCTGGGTCGATCCCCTGCGAGGCTCGCCGCCAGGTGACCATCGAGCGCGCCTCCGAGGAGGCCTCGGGCAGGGCCCAGGCGGCGAAGGGCTCCATCGCGACGCGTCCGATGCGCTTTGGGAACCCGAAGACCTCCCGGCCCACCACCGTGCCCGCGCAGCTGTTCAGGATGAGCTCCGGGCAGTACACGCCCGCCAGGCCCGTCCCGGGCTCGCGCACGAGGGCGAAGCGGGCCCACTCGACGTAGCGGGTGTGCACCTCGCCCAGGCCGAAGCTGGGGTAGTCGGTGAAGACCAGCAGGTCCGGAGCGACGGGCAGGCGCTGAAGGTGCTCGGGCGGCACGATCGAGGCTCGAACGGGCACGATGACCGCGCGCACGCCGGTCGCCTCGTAGGTGTTCAGCGGGATGCTGGCGTCCTCGGCCCGGAAGAAGTCGTCGTAGATGGACTCGAAGGCGTCGTTGGCCTTGCGCTCGCTGGCCAGGCGCACCTGGGTCTCGGCCAGCCAGTCGATCCCGTCGCCTTCGTCCAGCAGCGCCCACCGCACCCGCCCGACGGCGGTGACCTGCAGTCCGTCGTGGCTGGGGTCGATCCGGTCGGGCCCAGGGCGCAGGAAGGTGGGTCCGGATCTCAGGCCCAGGAAGGTGCCGTCCGGGTCGCGCAGCTCGACCAGGCCGCGCTCGACGAGCAGGGCCTGGCCGCGCTCGAGCAGGGCGCGTCGTCCGGGCCGCAGGCGGGCGGACAGGGCCTCCAGCGCCGAGGTCGAGGCGCCCGCGAGGCCAGGGAGCTGGGGGAGGAGGCTGGGCTCGGGCATGGGCCCACTCTACGTCGAGGTGGCTCAGAAGCGCCGCACCAGGACCTCGTCCGGCCCGTGCTCCTCGGTGCGGACCAGCTCGCCGTCCGCGCAGGACCAGAAGGTCCAGGTGCCGACGCGCTCGCCCGCCTCGTAGCGGCCCGTGGAGGCGCTCATGCCGTCCGAGCACCAGGTGCTCCAGTCGCCCTCGGGCAGGCCGCCCTTGTAGCCGCCGACGCGGCGCAGGCTGCCGTCCTCGTAGCGGGCGGTCATGGGGCCGTGCAGCACGCCGGCGGGGGTCTCGCAGAGCTCGGTGCTGCCGTGCTCCAGCTCGCGGAGCAGGGGCTGCGTGCCCCTCGGGCAGGCCTCGTCCGAGGCCACCAGCTCGCCGCCCTCGACCGCGACCAGCTCGCCCTGGTCCCAGGTCTCCCGGCTGACCAGCTGGCCGTCCAGGTCCCAGCTCAGCCAGGAGCCGTCGCGCCGGTCGGCGCTGTAGGCGCCCAGGGTCTTGAGGCTGCCGTCCGCGTGCCACTGGACCGAGGCGCCGTCGCGCTGGCCGTGGCGGTATTCGACGCGGCTGCGCAGCATGCCGTCGGGGTACCACCAGGTCGCCAGGCCGTCCCGCTGGCCCAGGTGGAAGCGCAGCTCGCTCAGGAGCTCGCCGTCCAGGCCGTGCTCGCGGCGCTCCAGCAGGCTGCCGGTGTCCCAGCGCTCGCTGCTGTCCAGCTGACCGTCGGTGCGCCAGCGGCGCCAGCGACCGTCCTTGTCGCCGGTGACGTAGCGCCCGGACTCCTCCAGGCTGCCGTCAGCGTGCCAGCCGACGTAGTCGCCGTCCAGCTCTCCTCGCCGGTAGCCGGCGGCGACGACCAGCTGATCACCGTCCCAGCGGCGCCAGGGGCCGGTCAGCTCGCCCTGGCTGTCCACGCAGGCCTCGACGTCGGGGTCGGGGCTGTAGAAGCGGCCGCCCTCGGGGCAGGTGAAGCCCTGCTCGTTGGCCTCGGCCTGGACGAGCTCGACGTTCGTGGTGTCGGCGGCGCAGGCGATGAGGAGGATGAGGGTCATGGAGTGCTCCCGGTGATGTCCGGGTAGGGAGCAAGCCGTGTGCCAGCGTTCAGGCCCCTTCGGCACCCTCGGATCTACTGGAAGTAGACGGGTCGACTTTTTGAAGCACGAGCCGCGCGAGCGCCTCGATGAAGGTCGGGCGGGCGTTGACGGCGTCGGCGCGGGAGAAGGTCACCACCCCGGCGGCCTCGGCCTCCTCGCGGATCTCCTCGCCGATCTCGACCAGGGTCTCGATGTGGTCCGAGGTGAAGGCCACCGGCACCACGACAAGCTCCTTCACGCCGGCCGCGCCCAGCTCGACCACCTTGTCGATGGTGTTGGGCTCGAGCCACTCCTCGAGCCCTACGCGGGACTGGAAGCTCAGGTGCTTGGGCTGCTCGAAGCGGGCCGAGGCCGCCGCCACCGTGGCCTGGATCTCGGCCAGGTAGGGGTCACCGTCGGCGATGTAGCGCTTGGGGAGGCCGTGGGCCGAGAACAGGATGTGCGGCTCGGACAGGCCCTCGAGCGCCTGGTCGATCGTCTCGCAGAGCGCGTCGATGTAGAGCGGGTCGGCGGGGTAGCTCTCGATGACGTGGAGGGGGCCCGAGTGCCCGGTCAGGGCCAGGCGCGCGTCCTCGATCGAGGAGCCCGTCGTGGTGTCCGAGGCCTGGGGGTAGAGCGAGAGCAGCACCACGGGCTGACCGGGCTGCAGCTTCGCCGCGGCGTCCTTGGCCGAGGGGCCCCAGTAGCGGAGGACGGGCGAGACGCGGAAGGACGGGCCGAGGCGCCGCTGCAGGGCCTCGACCTGGTCGTCGACGATGGCCAGCTGAGGGCTGGCGCCGCCCATCGAGGCGTAGGCCGGGGCCACCTTGGGGGTCCTGTAGCGGCTGATGATCCAGGCGAAGACAGGCTGCAGCCAGGGGACGGCGAACCGGATGAGCTTGTAGTCGCCCAGCAGGTTCTGCAGGAAGGGCTGCACGGCCTCGATGCGGTCGGGGCCGCCCATGTTGAGCAGCCAGACGGCGGTGGGCTGGTCGCTCGCCGCGTCGTCGCTCACCAGCGCCAGTCGCGCACGGCCTCGACCATGGCCTTGACGCCGGCGATGGGCGTGTGGGGACCCACGCCGTGACCCAGGTTGAAGATGTGGCCGCGGGGGCCGGCCGCGCGGATGATGCTGTGCACCTTCTCGCGGATCAGCTCGTCCGGGCCGAACAGCGCGATGGGGTCCAGGTTGCCCATGACCGGCACGTCCGGTCCGAAGAGCTTGCGGGCCGCGGCGATGTCAACGCGCCAGTCCAGGGCGTAGGCGTCGGCCTCGACCTGCTGGACCACGCCCATGAAGGGGCCCATGTTCCGGCTGAAGTACAGGCGCGGGGCTTTGCCGGCCAGCGGCGCCAGGGCCTTCTTCGCGTAGGGCAGGGCCCAGCGCTGGAAGTCGTCCTGGGACAGATCCCCGGCCCAGGTGTCGAAGAGCTGGGCGGCCGCGCAGCCGGCCTCGACCTGAGCGAGCAGGTACTGGCCGGTGACCTCGGCCAGCATGTCCAGCAGGCGGGCGAAGGCCGCGGGGTGCTTGTAGGCGAAGGCCTTGGCGTGCCGGAAGTCCTTGCTGCCGCTGCCCTCGATCATGTAGGCGGCCAGCGTGAAGGGCGCGCCGCAGAAGCCGAACAGGGGCACGTCGAGCTGGGCCACGAGCAGCCTGATCGTCTCGAGCACCTCGGGCATGTCCTCGGCGATCGACGGCATCTTGAGGCGGTCCAGATCGGCGACCTCGCGGAGGGGATCCGAGAAGACCGGCCCCTTGCCCTGGACGAAGTCCAGGTCCATGCCCATCGCAGCCGGGGGCACCAGGATGTCGTTGAAGACGATGCTGGCGTCCAGCGGGAAGCGGCGCAGCGGCTGCAGCGTGACCTCGGCGGCCAGCGGCGGCTTGCGGCAGAGTCCCAGGAAGCTCCCCGCTTCTGCGCGGGTCACGTGGTACTCGGGGAGGTAGCGGCCAGCCTGGCGCATGAACCAGACGGGGGGGCGCTCGACGGGCTCGCCGGCGAGGGCCTTGAGAAGCAGGTCGTTCATGCCGCCCTGGCTAACTCGACATCGCCTCTGTGGCGGCAACGGCGGCCAGCCTTCCGGTGTGTACCGCCCTCTCCATGAACCCGCAGTTGCGCTCGGTCAGCACGTAGTCGCCTGCCAACAGCAGCCCGGGCACCGGGCTCCGGGTCTTCGGGGCGTGCTGGTGCCAGCCCGGGAAGAAGTGCGTGAACTCCACGCCGTCGCTGAGGGCCCGATCCAGCACCTTGGCGCCGGCCAGCTCGGGGTAGGCGACGAAGAGCTCCGCCTCCAGCGCGTCCAGCAGCGCCTCGCGCTCGGCCGGCAGCGCCTTGAAGGCCTGCAGCTCGATGACCGAGCCGCCCGTGATGGCCGCCCAGGACGCCGCCTTGTCCTGCATGCGGTGCACGAGGAAGGCGTTGCTGCTGTGGGTCATGCCCTCGAGCAGCGCGGCGGTGGCGACGGAGTCGGGGAAGTCCTGGTCCAGCCAGAAGCGCGCGGCCGCGTGCCGCGTCCCGCGCAGCTCCGAGGCGCCCGGGATCAGGCTGCCCACCAGCGGACCGAGGGCAGGGGCCTCGACCGCCAGGATGACCGCCGAGGCGCGCAGCAGCTCGGGAGGAGGCTCGCCCTCGACGTGGTAGCCGTCCGCGCCTTCGTCTACGAAGAGCTCTTGCAGGTCCTTGTCGGGCGGCCCCTCGACGGGGTGGCCGTCCTCGTCGAAGCGCCCCCCATGGCAGGCGCAGTCGAAGCCGGCCTCGCTCTTCGTCAGCGGGCACCCTGCGTGGGTGCAGCGGCCAGAGAAGGCCCGGATGCGGTCGCCGTCGCGGTGTACGAAGATCGGCGCGGCGCCCTCGCGCTCGTGGGTGGTCCAGCCCTGGTCGACCTCCATGAGCTGCAGACCCGGCAGGGCGCGACCGACGCGCACCCCGGCGGCCCGACCGCGCTCGATGACGACCTCGCTGACGCGCTGGCCCAGCAGGATCTCGCCGCCGAGGCCCCGCAGGCGCTCGGCCAGGGGCTCCCAGATCAGCCGCTGCGGGTTGCCGCGCAGCCAGCGCACCTGGCGGCTGCTGCGGGTGCCGCAGTCGTAGACCTGGGCCCCCAGCGCGAACTCGCTGGCGTCCAGGTCCTGTGGGGCCACGAAGTACATCGACCAGGCGAAGACCTCGTCGAAGGCCCGCCAGACCGACAGCGGAGCGCCCGAGGCGTTCCACTCGGCGACGCTCTGGCCGGCCAGGGCGGACCGGGCCTTCGCCGGCGTCTGGGCGCGCAGCCACTTCACGCCGGCTCGCAGCGCCTTGCGCGGCTGGTCGTAGCCGAGCTCCCTGGCCTTGGCGTCGAAGCGCTTCACGAACGCTCGCGCGCCCTTCCAGGTGCCGGTGTCCAGCTCGCCGGTCGGTCCACGGAAGCCGCCGGCGCCGTCGGCCTCGCCCAGCACCTCGCCCAGCCCCGAGCGCTGAAGCAGCGCGGTGAACTCGGTGTAGTCGTCCCACCAGCCGTGGACTCCGTGCTCGACGTCCAGCTCGCTGCCGTCCAGGTCCCGGGTCCAGCCCTTGACCTTGCCGCCGATCTGGCCGCCGGCCTCGAGCACCAGGACCTTCACGCCGGCCTCGGCCAGGTGGAGGGCGGCGGAGAGCCCGGCGGGTCCAGCGCCGACCACGATGACGGGGTGGTCCTGTCCGGCCAGGGCAG
>CALGIB010000768.1 GCA_937915955.1 uncultured Pseudomonadota bacterium | reverse complement strand
GCCCCGTCTACGAGGCCGGCATCGCGCTCCTGCCTCCCCCCGCGGAGGATCTGGACGCCCGCGTCGAGGCCGACGCGCTGGCGGTGATCGAAGCCGGTGGCGCGAGCTCCCCTGCCCTGCTCGAGGCCGCGGCGAGGGTGGACGCCGCCTCGGATGAGCTGCGCCAGTACGTCTTGAACCAAGCCAGGCGGATCCTGGCTCGGGGAGCGATCCCGGCCGTGCTCGGCGGGGACCACGCCAGCCCTCTGGGCCTGCTCGAGGCGCTGGGCGAGACCGGGAGCTTCGGCGTGCTGCACGTGGACGCCCACGCCGACCTGCGGGTGGCCTACGAGGGCTTCACCTTCAGCCACGCCAGCATCTTCCACAACGCGCTCCGACGCGTGCCGGCGATCGAGACGCTGGTGCAGGTCGGCCTGCGGGACGTGGGGACCGCGGAGCTGGCCGAGCTGGAGCACAACCCGCGCATCTACGGCTGGTTCGATCCCGAGCTGGCCTGGGAGCGCGCCCACGGCACGCCCTGGATCGAGCAGGTCTGGCGCATCCTCGATCCCTTGCCCGATCGCGTGTACGTGAGCTTCGACATCGACGGTCTGGACCCGGCGCTCTGTCCGGGGACGGGGACCCCGGTGCCCGGCGGACTGAGCTGGCATCAGGCCTGCGTGCTGCTGCGCGCGCTCGGCCAGAGCGGCCGCCAGATCATCGGCTTCGACCTGTGCGAGGTCGGACCGACGCAGCAAGACGCCATGGTCGGCGCGCGGCTGCTCTACAAGCTCTTCGGCTGGGCCGTTGCGTCCGGGCCCGCGCGCGGCTGAGCCCTACTTCGCCGCCGCGGCCAGCTCGGGCTCGTCCGCCTGCTCGGGCTGGACCTGCTTGGCTTGCCAGGCCGACTCGCGGCGCTCCCAGTCCCGGACCTCGCGCTCGGTGCCGGCGTAGACCAGGCGCGTGCCCATCATCCGGTCGACCCAGTCCCGGCGAACGCCCCAGTTCATGTCCTGGTTCAGCGCCATGTGGTGGTCGTAGTGCCAGGGCAGGTGCTCCCGGGCCCACTCGGGATCCACGTGGCTGCGCTTGTGCAGGAGGTAGTACTGGGCGCCGCTGTAGACGAGCGTGCCCACGAAGAAGGGGGCGACGGGCAGCAGCGGGAGGTGCGCCAGGCCCAGCAGCGCCAGCCCAAAGAGCTCCTTGCCGCCGGCGTCCCAGTGGAAGGGGTGGCCCTCGTAGATGCTGTCCCGGTTGTTCGTGCGGCGGCAGGAGCTGTGGTGGTCGTGGAAGTGGAAGGACCAGAAGTTGTCCCGCTTCTTGCCGGCGCCGTGAAGGACGTACTTGTGGATGGCCCACTCCATGACGTGTCCGTAGGCCCAGCCGACCGGAATCCCGAGCATCACGCGCCTCCTGTGAAGGAATACTGACAGGGGTGTCAGCTTCGGGCAAGTACCGCGTCGCTGACGGTACTGTCAGCTTGTCACCTCTTCGTCACGGTCGCTGGAGAGGCCAGTCCGCCAAGGGCTCAGGGACAGCGTGTTCACCCAGAGCGTGGCGGAGTGCCCGTCCAGCGACGCGGCCGACGGACCAGAGCCATCGGGGCGAAGACCACCAGCCCGCAGCAGACCGTCACCCACCAGGGGATCTCGGGCACCAGCCCGACCGTCGCGGTGAAGCCCACCCAGACCAGGTTGTTCAGCGCGTGGGCCGCGATGCAGGTCCACAGCGAGCCGCTCAGGTGGCGCAGCCAGCCCAGGTACAGGCCGATGACGAGCACGCCCACGACGTGCAGCGGATCGGCGTGGTACAGCGCGAAGAACAGGCCGCTGACCAGCGTGGCCACGGCCCAACCCCAGCCGCGCTCCAGGCCTTTGTAGACATAGCCGCGGAACAGCAGCTCCTCGGAGACCGGGGCGGTCACGACCGCGCCGAGCCCCACCAGGAACATGCCCAGCGTGCCGCTGCTCAGCAGCGCGTCGTCCAGGGCGCCCAGGCCGCCCCGGTCCAGCCAGGGCAGCAGGTCCTGGGCGAGCTGCACGACACCGTCGGAGACCACGCCCACCGGAAGGACCAGCGCAACCAGCCACCAGCGCCGCCCGGGCCTCAGCGCCAGCGCCTCGACCACGCCGTCCGTGCTCCGGCGAGCCAGCAGCAGGACCGCGCCGATCATCACCAGGCCCTGGAAGGGCAGGCCCAACGACGACAGGCGCATCAGCTCGCGCTCGTCGACGCCGCCCGTGGAGACGTAGAGGTAGAGCGCGGCCGCCCCCGCGGGCACCGCGCCCGCGAGCAGCATGAGCAGGAAGCCCAGGCCGGCGACCAGCATCGCGCCGGATCCACTCGGTGTCTGTCGGTTCATGTGGAGGGATATACCGCCGCCGTGCAGCCCTTGACCCGCGCGGAGCTCCTTCGCCTCGCGCTGCCGAGCATGGCCTCGGTGATCCTCACCAACGCCTACCGCAGCGTGGACCAGTACTGGATCCAGGGTGTGGGGGTAGAGGCGCAGGCGGCCATCGGAAGCTCGGTGTTCGTGCTCATCGCGGTCTTCTCCGCCTTTCACCTCTCGGCGATCGGCGCGGGCCCCTTGCTGGCTCGAGCCACGGGGGCCCAGGACCCCGAGCTTCGGCGCCGGCTCCTGGGCCGCGCGCTGACGCTGTCCGGCGGGGTGGGCGTGCTCGTCTCGGTGCTCCTGGTGCTGATGGCGGAGCCCGTCAGCCGCCTGATCGGCCTGGACGGGCTGACCCTCTCGGAGTCCACGACCTACCTGCGCACCCTGGGCATGACCGCCCTGCCGCTGGCCCTGACCCCGCTCCTGGACCAGGCCTTCGTGGCGATGGGCGACACGCGCACGCCGATGTGGCTGCAGGGCCTGTCGCTGCTGCTCAACGCGCTGATGACCCCGCTGTTCATCTTCGACGAGGTCGCCGGCCTGGGCGGCCTGGGCATGGGCATCGCCGGCGCGGCGCTGGCCAGCAACGCCTCGCGCCTGATCACGACGGGCCTGGGTCTGCACCTGTTGGCGCGGCGGACGGGCCTGGGCCTGGGGCACCTGGGGCTGGGCCCCGAGCTGCTCCGGATCGTGGGCATCGGCTGGCCCGCCGCCCTCGGCATCACGCTCTACGCCGGCGTCTACTGGGCGATGTTGCGGACCTCGATCTCCCCGCTGGGGCCTCACGTGAACGCCGCCCTGGGCATCGGCTTCTCCGCGCTGGAGGGCTTCACCTGGCCCGCCTTCTACGGCATCTCGCTGGCCCTGTCCTCGGTCGTCGGGCGCGCCCTGGGCGCCGGAGCGCCTGAGGTGGCCCGCGACGCGATCAGGAAGGCCATCCCTCTGGCCACGCTCGCGGGGCTGCTGGCGGGGCTGATCTTCTTCTTCGGCGGGCGCGCCCTGACCGGGCTCTTCACGGACGACCTGGCCGTGCACGAGGCCGCCACCGAGTACGCGATGATCCTGGCCTTCTCGCAGCTCTTCGTGTCCTGGGAGGCGCTGGCCGAGGGCGTGCTGACCGGGGCCGGCGACACGCGCGCCGTGTTCTGGACCAGCGTGCCCCTGAACCTGCTCCGCATCCCCCTGGCCTGGGCCCTCGCCTTCCCGCTCGGGCTCGCCGCGGCCGGCATCTGGTGGGCGATCAACCTCACCAGCGTCGCCAAGACGGGGCTCAAGATCGGCGCGGTCTGGCGGGGCCGCTGGGCGGAGCTGGAGATCTGAGCAGCCCGGCCTCAAGGCGGCCCGCCGAGGAGCCGATACCCGAGGCATGAAGTGGCCTCGAACGCTCCGACTCGCCGAGCTGTCCGACAGCCCCAGCCGGGCGCTGCTGAGCCAGGCCACCCTGACCACCGTG
>CALGIB010000767.1 GCA_937915955.1 uncultured Pseudomonadota bacterium | reverse complement strand
GGCTGGTCTCCGGGTGACGGCAGCGGCGGCGGGGACAGCTCGGGCGGCTCCGGCGCCGGCTACATCACGGTCTCTGGCCTGGTCGACGTGGTTCAGGCCTACACGGCCGGCGACGTCGCGGCGATGGTCTTCGGCACGGACGGCAGCGGGCCCTATTGGTGGGACTTCATCGCGGAGGAGGACCTGAACAACTACGGCGCGGCGGGCGCGGACGGCGAGTACGCCATCGGCCTGGCCGAGAGCCTGGGCTCGGTGCAGCTCTTCGGAGCCTGGGACGCCGACGACAACTGGCTGTTCGACTACAGCGACCCCTGGGGCGAGTACGCCAGCTCCACGGACGTGTCCGGGAACCCGGTCAGCATCGGCACCTCGGACCTGCCCGACCACGACATCCAGGTCCCCCTGGGTGGCGGCGATCCCCCCTTCTCGATCGTGCCCTTCGTGACGCTCTCCGGCGACCTCGGCGTCGTGGACGGCGACTTCGACGACCTGGACAGCGGCTCGACGATCTACGTGGCGGCGCTCAAGTACCGGCCGACGACGGACATCACGGCCGCGAAGGTGCAGGCCGACGCCTACGACCTGCAGACCTGGAGCCAGTCGGATCTGGCCGGCTCGAGCAGCCAGCCCTACGAGCTGTCCGTGCCCCAGGGCACCATCCTCTACGTCTGGGCCTACGTCGACGCCGACAGCGACGGCACGCTGAACGAAGAGGGCGAGCACGTCGGCAACCCGGCCACGGCCGAGGGCCACGGTCGCATGAGCAGCGGAGAGGCGGGCTTCAGCGGCCTGAACATCCAGCTCGGCGCGCAGGAGCCGGTCGAGGAGTAGGCCGCCTCAGGTCCGCTCAGCTCCTCGAGACCGTCCGGGTCTTGAGGACCAGCACGGCGGCTGCGCCCAGCGAGGCCAGCCCCAGGCTGAGCATCACGCCCAGCGCCGTCCCCAGGGCCAGGCCCTGCAGGAAGCCGTCGGCGGTCGCCGGCCGATGGCGCTGCGCCGCCACCCCGCCGAAGCCGTAGAGCTGGTCGAGCTGGTCACGGTAGGCGGACAGCTGGTCGGGCTCGACCCGGTCCTTCAGCACGGTGAGCTCGTAGGTCTCGTCGAGGCGGCCGTCGCCCTGCTCCGAGCGCAGCTCGAAGCGGAACCAGCGGTTCACCAAGCGGCCCTCGCCCTCGCTGAAGACGACCTCGTCGGTGGCGCTGACCTCGACACGATCCAGCAGGATCAGGCCCTCGGGCAGGGCGAGCGCCGAGCGGCGGCTGGGCTCGGGGTAGGGCAGGGCGGAGAAGACGGTGGGCTCGAGCAGGCTGAACGACTCGCTGCCGTCGGCCAGGCGAACCCAGCCGTCCAGCACCGAGAACGAGCTGACCAGGGTGGCCTCGCTGGCCTCGCGGTCGTCGCGCAGGGTGGGCTCGCGCAGGGGGCTGAGGAAGGCCTGGTCGCTGTAGGCCTGCGCCAGGGCCTGGGCGATGTCGTCGGGCGTGGAGTCGCTGAACCAGGCCCGCAGCTCGTCGGCGTCCTCGCGCTGGGCCTGCTCGGTGATGTCGACGCGGGGCTCGCCCAGCTCGGGCAGCTCGTAGCTCCAGCGCGTCTCGCGGCGAAGGGTCGGCGGTCCGTGGGGGAACATCTCGATCAAGCCGCGCTGCCCGTCCTTCACCGGCAGCGCGAGCTTGTAGTCGGGCACGTGCCGCTGGCCGGCGCGGCCACCCTGCATGCGGTAGGTCGGATCCACCCAGATCCCGCCGTCGACGTCGACGAGCAGGATGACGTGGTCGAAGACGCCAGGGCCCGGCTGCAGCTCGTCCAGGGGCGCGCCTCGGCTGTTGACCAGCGCCGGCCAGCTCTGGATGCCCAGGCGGTCGAGCAGGACCGACAGCAGAAGGGTCTTGTCCTTGCAGTCGCCGTAGCGCAGCTTCAGGACGGTGGCGGGTGAGCGGGGCACGTGGCTGCCCTCGGCCAGCTCGATGCCGAAGTAGCGCACGTCGTCCTGGACCCAGGTGAGCGCGGCGGTCAGCGGGTCGGCCTCCTGGGAGAGCTGCAAGACGAGGGCGTCCAGCTCGGGTGTTGAGCCGGAGTGCTCGTAGAGCGGCAGAGCCCAGTCCACGACCTCGGCCCAGCTCTGCCAGGTGCTCAGCTCCACCCAGGGGCCCTCCGAGGCGCCGACCGGGGCTCCGGCCTCGAGCTCGAAGGCGGGCACCGGGCCGTAGTCCCAGGACAGCTGACCCTCGTCCCGGATCGGAGGCGGCACCGCGCCGTGCAGCGCGGGCTCGGGCACCTCGTCGCCGATGACGGTCAGGATCCGCCGCTCGGCTGGGAGGCCCCAGGCCATGTCGACCACCGCCGACCAGTGGCCCTCGAAGACGGGGTCGTCGCCGGTCAGCGTGTAGGAGTAGCGCACGACGTCGCCGACCTGGACGTCCGGGAGCAGGACGGTCAGGGTGTGCAGCCCGTCCATCAAGCCCATCCAGAGCTCGGACTCGCGCCGCAGCTCGGTGGCGGTGGCCAGCTCCAGCCGGTCCTCCCACTGCCCGTCCCGGTAGACGGAGACGTCGTGGAACAGCACCTGCTCGTAGCCGGGGTCGTAATCCACCTCGAAGCGCGCCGCGGCGTCCAGGCCCTCGTGGGTGACGACGCGGTAGCTGCGGTGCAGGTACCAGGCCTCCTCGACAGCGGGCTCGGGCATGCGCAGCTGGTCGTCGACCAGCAGGAACTGCAGGCTGGAGCGGGCCGCGCCGCCGGGCATCGGGCTGTGCTCGAGGTCGGCGTGGAGGGCCACCCAGCTCGGCCTGGGGCTGCGCTCCAGAGGGGCCGCGGCCGCGCTCGCCAGGAACCAGATCACGACAGCGGGACCACCCGTCCGCCGACTCGGGCGCTGCAGTCGCCGGGGATCACGCGGTCCTCCTCGGGCAGGTGGACCAGGATGCCGGTGAACAGGGCCACGTCGGCGCTGTGGGGAAGCTCGCCGACCAGGTGCTTGATGTCCTGCTGGGTGGCCAGCTGGGCGTAGCGCGTCAGCGTGAACAGGTCGGTCACCTTCTCCTTGCCGATGGCCCGGGCCAGGCGGAAGCGCAGCAGGCTGAACTCGGGGTCGTGGCCGTCCATCTTGAGCTCGAGCTCGCCCCTGCTCATCTCGTCGAGGACCTTGGCCAGCGCTCCGCAGGACGGCCCGTGCCGCCGCCCCCGCTCGCAGAGCCCGGCGGTGCCGGCTCGATCGACGCCGATGTGGGCCAGGAAGTAGAGGACATAGCGCCGCTTGCCGTCGACGAGGGGCGCGTGCAGCCCGAGGGTCTGGAAGCCGGTGCGACCCAGGGTCGGGAGGCCGCCCAGGCTGGTGCAGTTGAAGGACTCGCCCCAGGTGCGGTCGACCGCGACCTCGAGCGGCGTACACAGCTCGTCCCGGCACAGCCCGGTCGCGGCGTAGGTGTTGTCCCGGTTGAAGCCGTGCGGCCTGAGCTGGCGGCGGGTCTGGCGGACCCAGCGCCTGGCGGGCAGGCTGCTGCTCAGGGCCTGATCCAGGGCTCGCTGCTGGGACATCGGATACCTCCGCGGCGATGGAGCTTCGCACACTCGCCGAGCGCGTTCTCTACAGCCCCGGGTTGGAGGACAAGCTCGGCAGCCCCGAGAGCCTGGAGGATCGCCGCCCCGGGTCCGCGGTGGTGCCTCCGACCTGGCCGGCCCGGCCCCCGAGGCTGCGGCTGGATCAGCCCGGAGACCGACCCGGGTTCCCCTCGCTCGGGCAGCTCGAGCAGGACTCGGTGCGGGGCCGGGTGCTGCACTTCTTCGCCAACCACGAGCTCCTGGCGCTGGAGCTCATGGCCCTGATGTTGTTGCGCTTTCCAGACGCACCTCGGGCCTTTCGGCTGGGGCTCGGGCGCACCCTGATCGACGAGCAGCGGCACCTCCGGCTGTACCTGGAGCGCATGCAGCACTTCGGCGTCGAGCTCGGCGACCTGGCCCCCAGTCCCTTCTTCTGGAGCTGCCTGGCCGGGGCGAGGGACCCCGCCCAGTTCGTCGCCGGAATGAGCCTGACCCTGGAGCAGGCCAACCTGGACCACTGCGTGCACTACGGCGCCGCCTTCCGCACCATCGGGGATCTACAGACCGAGCGCGTCCTGCACGAGGTCTGCGAAGACGAGGTCCGGCACGTGGCCCACGGCCTGCACTGGCTGCGCCGCTGGAAGGACGCGGGCGAGGACGACTGGACGGCCTGGACCTCGAGGCTCGAGCGGCCGCTGTCCCCGGCTCGAGCCCGCGGCAAGAGCTTCGACGTGGGGCTGCGCCGCCGCGCGGGCATCGACGAGGACTGCATCCAGCGCCTGTCCGTCTGGCGGAGCAGCAAGGGGCGGCGGCCGAGCGTGCACGTCATGAACCTGGGCTGCGAGGTCGAGCAGCGCGGCGTGGACTTCCACCTGGACGCCGTGACCTTGCTGCTGCGGCAGGACATGGCCACCCTGCCGCTGATCTGGTCGCGCCGGGACGACGTGGTGCTGGCCCCTCGGGCCCCGAGCGTGGCCCACCTGGCGCGGCTGGCGAGCCTGGGGCTGGAGCTGGCCCAGGTGGTCGCGGAGCGCCCCGAGGACGCCGGACCGGAGCTGCCCTTCGGGGACGTGCGCCCCGAGCGCGCGGGGCTGTGGCCCCGATCGGCCTGGATCCACCTGACTGGAGCGCGGCTCTGCCGGAGCCTGCTCGAGGTCCAGGATGTGCTAGGGGAGGGCGGCCCCTGGGTGCTGAAGACCGAGCTCTCGTCCAGCGGACGGGGCCTGCGGCGGGTCCAGGGCTCGCTGAACGCGAACACCGAGGGCTGGGTCCGACGCAACCTGCCGTTGACCGCGGAGCCCTGGCTGGAGCGCGTGCTGGATCTGTCCGCCGTGTTCCGAGGCCGCAACCTGCTGGGCATCACCCGGCCGCTCTGCGGCGGCGCGGGCCACTACAAAGGGCACCTGGTGGGGCACGCGTTCCACGCGCTGGAGCCCGAGGTGAGCCGCTTCGTCGGGCAGCAGCGGCTCTCGACCAGCTACGGCGAGCTGGGGCGCGAGCTGGCCCTGGACGGGCACTGGGGCGTGGACCTGCTGGTGCATCGAGAGGGGGGCGAGCTGAGGCTGCGGCGGGTGGTCGAGGTGAACCCTCGGCGCACCTTCGGGCACATCGCGCTGGCCCTGAGGCCACGGGTCGAGGGCCACGGCTTGTTCCGGATCGTGGGCCTGGACGAGGCCCTCGCGCTGCCCGCGCCGGTCATCGAGGGGGGCAAGCTGGTCGCCGGGGCGCTGCCGCTGACGGACCCCTCCGTCGCGCAGCGCTTCGTCGCCGTCCTCGAGGTCCTGACTCCTGGCGCCGCGCTGGACCCCGCCCTGGCTCAGGGCGTCCAAGGCTCACTCGGGTGATGGCGAGGCGCAGTCCCCCAGCCACAGGGTGCCGCCGGCCAGGTCCAGCGCCCACACGCTCGGCAGGGCGTCCGGTCCCAGCAGGGCCGCGCCGTCGGCCTCATCCACGATGCCGGGCAGCCCTGGGAGCTCCGCGATGGACAGCTGCTCGGGCCCGCAGAGCGCGACCCCTGCCAGTCGCAGCGAGGGGCTGGGCGTTCGATACAGCGGGACCGGGGTCCCGTCCAGGCCCGCGACCGAGCCAGCGCCGTGGGCCCGGCTCGCGTCCAGGCCCGCGCGCACCGCCGCTCGACGGTTGAACAGGGTCATCGCGCCGGTGTCCAGCAGGGCGGTGACGCGCTGGTCTCCGACCTCCAGGTGAACCAGCGCCTGGCCGTCACGGCCCAGCTCGATGGGCACGGGTCGCAGCCCCTGGGTGTCCGGGAGCGCGGGCAGCAGCCGCGCCCGAGTGGGCTCGACGACCAGGACGCCTCGGCTGAGCAGGTCCCGCCCGATCAGGCCGTAGGGCAGCTCCAGGCCGAGGGCGGCGCCCAGATCGTTGCCGGCCAGGTCGGGCACGGCGACCAGCTCGGCCAGGGCGGATCCGCCGGGCGTGTCCACGCTGAGCTCCAGCCCCCGACCGCCCCGCAGCGGCACCAGGCTGGCGCTGGCGCCGGTGTCGATCAGCATGGCGATGGGGCGGTCCCAGCCCGAGACCTCGACCACGAGCTCCGGCCCGGGGAGGCGCTCCAGCTCGGCGGGCCTCAGCGCCAGCTCGGGCGTGATGACCCGAGCGCCGGGCTGCACGCTCAGCAGCGTCTCGGCGACCACCAGCGGCTCGCGGCCCCAGAGCAGCTCCGCCGGCACCTGCATGCCCAGGTGCTCCTCGTAGCGCAGGACGACCAGCGTCTCGGGCGGGCCCTTGCTGGGCGAGTCCTGGGCGCGCGCCCGCAGCAGGCCGGTCTCCTGGTCCATCCAGGCGGTGTCCTCGCTGCCCCAGGCCCAGCGCCGCTGCAGCACCCAGGCCCCCTCGTCTTCGCCGACCAGCTCGACCTGCACCACCTCCCGCCAGTCGCCGTTCAGCTCCGCCTGCCAGGCCAGCTCCGCGGCCTGCCCACCCAGGGCGCGAGCCAGCCCGGGGGCGCGCACCCAGGTCGCCTCTGGGGTGACCCCCCAGCCCAGCTCGATGCCGTCCACGCGAAGCGACTCGCTCGCCTCGCCCTCCCCCTGGCTCCGACGCAGCTCCCCCACCCGTCCCTGCAGCTCCGCGCTCGACAGCGCCGTGTAGGGGACCCGGGGACCTCGGGCCTGGACCCAGAGGTCCATGACCTGTTCGGCCCGGACCTCGGGCTGAGGGGTGGAGACGCTGGGGTGGCAGGCCGACAGCCAGAGCATGCCGGCAGCGTAGTCCACGGCGCGCTGCGTCCTCCGAGGACGCGAGCTCCGCCGCATCTCGGCTGTTCAGGCCTCCTCCGGCTAGCGCAGCGCTTGCGTACGGTAGCCTCGCCTGCCCGGAGTCCTGATGTCGACCGTTCTGTTGAGCCTCGCGCTGCTGTCCAGCCCCTCGCTGTCCTCTCCCGTCCACGCCGCCGAGGCCGCCGAGGGCGACTGGACCCTGTCCGACAGCGACAAGCTCTGGAGGATGCGGGACTGGGGCGGGCACTCCGAGGCCGCCCTCGCCATGCTCGAGGCCGAGGTGCTCGCGAAGCCTGACAGCTTCGAGGCCCACTACCAGCTGTCCCGCTTCTACTACTGGCAGGCCACGCTGCTGAGCGGGGCCGCCCGGGAGGAGGTCGCCCGGAAGGGCTGGGATCAGGCCGAGGCCTGCAAGGCCCTGGATCCCAGCCGCGTCGAGGGCTGGTACTGGGCCGCCATCAACATCGGCGCCTATGCCAACGGCGCGGGCATCATGGCCTCGGTCAAGCAGGGCCTGGGCGAGGAGCTCGAGGCCAACGCGCGCAAGGCCGCGGCCATCGACGCCGCCCATGACCACGGCGGCCCGAACCGTGTGCTGGGCCGCTTCTTCTACAAGCTGCCCTGGCCGCTGCAGGACCTGGACCAGGCCTCGAGCCTGCTCGAGGAGGCCAACAAGAGCGACGCCACCTGCATCAACCTGGTCTTCCTGGCCGAGGTCTACATCGCCCAGGACCAGGACGACAAGGCCCGCGCGCTGCTGGAGCGGGCCGCGGCCATGGATCCCAAGGAGAGCCCGGATCCGCCCGGCACGCGGCGGCACAGCGACACCGCCGCCAAGCTCCTCGAGGACCTCTAGACCATGGTCTTCTGGGAGAGCGGGCTGGTCTTCAACGGCCTGCTGATCTGCGGGCTGCTGTTCGTCGCCTCGACCCTGCGTCGACTGATCCCGCCGCTGCAGAAGGTGGGCGTGCCCGACTCGATGGTCGCGGGCTTCATCGGCCTGGTGCTGGGGCCGACCGCCCTGGCGCTGCTGCCGCTGGACACGGACGCGCTGGAGAGCATCGTCTACCACGGACTGGCGCTGGTCTTCATCACGGTGAGCCTGCAGACGCCGGCCCAGGGCGAGGGTGGCGGCGGCGCGAAGTCGGTGGCCTTCGCCATCCCCACCTTCGCGGTGCTCCAGGGCCTGGTCGGCCTGCTCGCCGTGCTGGCCTTCACCTTCTTCATGACCGAGCGGATGCACCCGGGCATGGGCCTGATGGTGCCGCTGGGCTTCAACCAGGGACCCGGTCA
>CALGIB010000766.1 GCA_937915955.1 uncultured Pseudomonadota bacterium | reverse complement strand
CGCACGCGGCCGCCCTCGTCCACCAGCAGATGGGCCGCCCAGGCGCTGCCCTGCGGGACCCGCTCGACCCCCTGGATTCGCAGCAGACCGACGGGTCCGTCCTCGCTGAAGTAGGACGCGTTCACCGCCACCGGGACCCCGCCGCTGGCGGCGTGCTCAGCGATCTGCCGCTGCCTCAGGTCCTCGGCCGAGATCAGCCGGAAGCGCCAGAGCTCGGGGTCGACGCGCAGCACCCGCAGCACGTGGGCAGCGGGGTTCGGCTCCCTACGGTAGCGCAGCGAGGCCAGCTCCAGCCCGGGCTCGAGCAGCTCGAAGGGGGCCTCGGCCAGGAAGGCGTGCTCGGGCAGCCAGACCCTTCGGCGCCGATCCTCGGGCTCCACCGGCACCCAGGCGTCCCCGAGCTCGAAGGCCAGCTGCCCCCGGCGGCCCAGGATCTGCAGCTGGTGGACGAGCGCCTCGCGCTGCCAGAGGGCCAGGCCGGCGAGGAGCAGGAGCGCGGCCAGGGTCAGCCAGGCCAGCCAGGACCTGAGCCGCCTCACGTGACACCGGCTGGACGCGGTTGGATCACGGCTGCGATACGCTCCAGACAAGAACGTGAGGTACCTATGCTCCTGCTCGCTTTTTCGCTGGCCACAGGCTGCACCGGCAAGGGCGGCGACGGCGAAGACTCGCTCACCGGCGCCGACGACAGCGAATTCGTCGACGACGGCGTCTCCCCCATCGTCTCCGACCTCGAGGTCTACTGCGAGGAGCACACCACGGGAGACACCTTCTTCCAGTGGTTCTTCAACGCCAGCTACGACGACCCCCAGGGCCTGGACGACGTGCCGGCCTACCCCCCGGGCAGCCTGGGTCACCTCATCGAGGTCTACCAGGACGGCTCGCTGGTCGAGGACGCCGAGCTGGTGGTCTGCAGCGACACCTCGGGCGCCTGCGTCGGCAGCGTGAACAGCGACACCATCGGCGTCCCCTGCAACAGCGGCTACGTCTTCCGGATGATCATCTCGGACTACGACGGCAACACCGGCTGGGACGAGGCTGACGGCGAGGTCTGAGCGCGGCTCTCCGAAGCGGCCGAGCTGACCCGCTTCAGCTCAGCTCACGAAGAAGCGCGGCGGGATGTAGCTCCAGCCGCTGGCGCCCTGAACCTGGACGTCCAGCAGCTCCTGCGCGGCGTCCACGATGTCCGCGTCCGTCAGGACGGTGGCGCCCTCGAGCAGGATGTTCTGGGCGATGCCCGGGATGTTCTTCTGGCCCAGCGCGCGGGTGGGCAGGCCGGGGAAGGCCTCGACCGCCTGGCCCTGGATGCTGCGCACGAAGCCCGCGAAGCTGCGATCCTCGGCGGCCACGATCAGGCGGCCCGTCTTGGCCAGGCTCTGCTTGACCAGGTCCATGTCGGGCGGGACCAGGGTGCGCAGGTCGATGACCTCGGCGGACAGCCCCTGGCCGGCCAGGGTCTCGGCGGCCTTGAGCGAGGTCCACACCGCCCGGCCCCAGGAGACGACGGTCACGTCGGTGCCCTCGCGGCGAACGATGCCCTTGCCGAAGGGCACCCGCACGTCAGGCAGCTCGGGGATGTCTCCGCGCACGATGCCCTTCTTCATCGCTGAGATGCCCTCGGCGTCGGTGGGCTCGCCCGGGAAGGCCGGGCCCAGGGTCTGGCGGTACATCCACTTGGGCTCGAGGCAGACCACGGGGCCGTCGTAGTCCTTGGCCGTCATCAGCAGGCCGTAGACGTCCCAGCTGGTGGAGGGCATCAGGATCACCAGCCCGGGGATCGGCGTGAAGTAGCCGTCGATGGACATCGAGTGGTAGACGGCGCCGCCCCCGAAGGGGTCGGTGGGCGTGCGCATGATGAGCTTGCTGGTCGTCTGACCGTTGCTGCACCAGTACATGTTGCCCAGGTGGACCAGCCAGTGGAAGGCGTTCAGCGAGTAGTCGCCGAACTGCACCTCGGGCAGCGCGTGCATGTCCTTGTGCAGCCCCAGGCCGGTGGCGCAGCCCAGGATCAAGGGCTCGTTCAGGGGCGCGTCCAGGACCATGTCGCCGTGCTTGGCCTGCAGGCCAGCGGTGGCCTGCATGACGCCGCCCAGCTTGCCGACGTCCTGGCCGATGATGACGCCCTGGTTGTCCGTCACGATCTGGTCCAGCGCCGAGCGGATGGCCGCGCCGTAGGTGACGTTCGTGGTGCCGGCCTGGGGCTGGGCCTCGGTCACCTCGGGGAAGGGCGGGTACACGTGCTCGAGCACGCTGTCCAGCGGAGGGTCGGGCTCGGCGCGCACGGTCGCGAAGAGCGCCTTGACGTCCTCGTCCTCGCGGCCCATGACGCGGCCCAGGTCGTGGTGGGCGAAGAAGTCGCGGCCGCTGCCCTCGATGCGCTTCATCGTGTCGGGCTCTTCCAGCACGCCGGCCTCGACCAGCTGCTCGCCCCAGCGGACCAGGGGGTCGGCCTGCGACAGGTCGAAGGTCATGTCAGCGGCGCTGCTGTGGCCGTTGAAGCGAGGCAGCGAGTGCACGTGGAAGAAGACGGGCTTGCCCTCGTCGACCACATACTTGAAGGCCCGGTAGCTGGTCTGGTAGGTGTCCTCGAAGTCGGCGCCGTCGCAGCTGAAGAAGCGCAGCCCGAAGCCGCGGGCGTAGGCCTCGAAGCTCTTGATGCCGCGGCCCTCGTCGGGGGTCGTCGAGATGGCGATGCCGTTGTCCGTGATCATCACGACCAGGGGCAGCTGCCAGACGCTGGCGGCGTTCATCGTGTCGTGCAGGTCGCCCTCGGCCGAGGTGCCGTCGCCGATGATGCCCATGGAGAGCGTGCCGGTGACGCCCTTCTTCTTGAAGCCCAGCGCGTAGCCGGCGGCCTTGCCGAGCTGCATGCCGACGGGGCTCTGGACCGGCAGCACGCCGACCTCGGGCAGGTCCAGGTGGTAGACCATCTGGCGCCCGCGGGACATCACGTCGGTGTCCTTGCTGAACTGCTGACGGAGCATGTCGCGGGTGAAGTGCGGGCGGTCATTGAGCGCGCACCAGGTCGCGATCATCGAACCCGAGCGGTAGTGCGGGACCAGGCCGAGCGTCTTGGGCCCGAGGCCGACCTTGTGCAGCGCCATGGCGGTGGCGGTGCCGTGCACCTCCTCACCCGGGCCCCAGATCGCGAACTTGACCTCGCCGCGGCTGGCCAGCCGGACGATGTGCTCCTCGACCGAGCGCGAGCGCACGCCCATCTGGTAGGCCAGTCGGAGCTCGTCGGGCGAGAGCTCGGGGACCTGGACGTCTTCGCTGGGATCCTGCTCGCGCTCGACCATGGGGACCTCCTGAGGGAGGCCCCCCTAACCTGAGAGCCCGCGCGCGGCCCAGGACGCGCTCTGCACCCCGAGCAGTCGATGTTCGAGGGGAGCCCTGGCCTCCGAGGCGCTCGCTCAGATGACCATGCTCTCGCCGTGGGCGAAGGGGCGGCCGACGGCGAACGCGTCCAGGCAGGCGTCCTCGCCCAGGACCTGCACGGACTCCAGGCTGCAGCCCGCCTCCGCGAGCGCGGCGGCGACCAGGGCCGTGAAGGGCCCGAACATCGCGCCGTGCCCGGAGAAGCCGACCAGGCGGATCAGGTTCTCCACCCGCGGATCGAAGTCCAGGAAGGGGTTGTGGTCGGGGGTGGTGCCGTAGAAGCCCGCCGTCGTGGCGCTGATGCCCGCGAACTCGGCCAGCGGCGGCATGGCCTCGGCCAGCGCCATCCAGGCCTCGAAGGGCCGAGCGTCCACGCCGCTCTTGTGGCTGAAGTCCGCCTCGACGCTGTCCTGATCGGTGTAGCTGAAGTGCCCGCTCACGTCCGGGGCGTCGTGCTTCCAGCCGACCATCAGCGAGGCGCTGTTCTCGGGCCGACAGTAGGCGCCGCTGGGGGCGATGGTCAGGGGCATCGCCAGCAGCTCCTGGCTGCTCATGGGGCCGGCGCGCTCCACGAACCACAGGTAGCGCTTGAGCGCGGCGACCGGCAGCGGGGTGCCGCCCAGCAGCGGCGCGAGCCGGGCCGTCCAGGCGTTGGTGCAGTCCAGGAACAGGTCACCCTCGAAGCGGCCCTTGGGGGTCTCCACCGCCAGCAGGCGCCCCCCGGCGTGGACAGCGCCGGTCACGGGGGTGTTCTGGAGCAGCTGGCCGCCCTCGGCTCGGAGGCAGGCGGCCGCGTCGTTGTAGACGACCTCGGGCCGCAGGAAGCCGTCGCTGGGGCACCAGCTGCCGCCGACGATCGCGTCGGGATCCACGAAGGGGAAGCGCT
>CALGIB010000765.1 GCA_937915955.1 uncultured Pseudomonadota bacterium | reverse complement strand
CTCCAGAGCGCCTCGCGCAGGGGCGGCGCCTCGGCGGCCTGTGCGCAGCAGACGAGCCAGTGCAGGTCGGACCAGCGCGCGCCTCGGAGCCGGCGGCCCCAGTCGCGCACCTTGCGGCGCCCCTCGAGCACCGCCTCGCCTACGGTCGCGCCGCGGGCCAGGCCCTGGTAGAGGCCGTCGCCGAAGCGCTGCAGCCCTTCGACCTCGGCCGCGCCCGCCGGCACGACGACCGAGGCGGCGCCGAGCTCGAGGAAGCGCTGCGCGAGCAGCTGGAGCTCCTGGGGGTTGCCGTCCTGCACAGCCAGCACGACCAGCTCGCAGCGGGACACCACCAGGCCGAGGCGACCCTCGCTGCCTCGCGCCAGGTGGGGCTCGAGGTGCTGCATGCCCTGTCCGCCGCTGACGACGTGGAAGACGAAGGGCCGGGCGGGGACGAGGTTCTCGAAGGCGCCGACCTCGATGCCCAGGCTGTGCGCCAGCTCGTCCATGCGGTGGTTGATGCGACCGCAGCCCTGGTCCTGGGGCGTGGGGCACCAGCGCAGGATCTCGAAGGGGCCCTCGGGGCGCTCGCTCAGCCCGGGTCCGGGGTGCAGGCGGGCGACCACGGCGCGGCGCTGCACCTCGAGCGGGGCGTGGTCGTCGAAGTAGAGCCTCTCCCAGGGCAAGGCCAGCAGGCCCTCCTCAGCCAGGTCCACCACCAGCGCGCTGACCTTGGGGTCGGCCAGCCGATCCCTGAGCTGGTCCCAGGGGGCGGCGGCCTGCCGCAGCGCCTCGGCCATGCGGAAGCCGGGGTCCTCGCCCGTGTCGGTGCGGTCGAGGTCGTCCTCGGTGGCCGGCTCGGGCAGCCCGGCCAGCGCCCGCAGGTCGACCAGCGCCTGCGTGGGCAGGAGCCCGGGCGTTCCGTCGACGATGAGCTCGCCGGTGTGCGACAGCTGCAGCAGGACGTGCGCCATGGCCGGATGCTAACCGCGTGAGGCCCGGAAGAAGGCCGCGAGCTTGTCCGCGTCCAGCCGGGTCTCGGTCCGCACGCCGGTGCAGAGGTCCAGCCCGTAGGGCCCCACGGTGCGCACGGCCTCGGCCACGTTGTCGGGCTTCAGGCCGCCCGCCAGGAAGACCTGTCCTGGGAAGCGCGCGGCGATCCGCGCGCTGATCGACCAGTCGTGGGTCTGCCCGGTGCCGCCCAGGACGCGGACCTCGGCGTGCGGGGAGCCGGTGTCCAGGATGAGCCCGTCCACCAGAGGCGCCAGCTCGGCGGCCTGGTCCATGGCCTCGTCCCCGAGCACGTGCACGGCCTTCAGGATCGTGACGCCGGGCAGCTCGCGCCGGAGGTGGGCGTAGCCGTCCATGGGGAAGTCATCGACGAGCTGAAGCGCGCTGCAGCAGCACAGGCGGTTCTGGCGGACGACCTGCGCGGGATCAGACTCCATCGTCAGCAGCACCGTGCTGATGAAGGCCGGCGCCGTGCGAGCGATCTCGGCGATGCGCCGCTCGGGGATGGGGCCCCAGCCCGAGGGCATGCGCGAGACCAGGCCCAGCGCGAGGGCGCCGTGCTCGATCGCCAGGGCGGCCTCGGCCTCGTCCTGGATGCAGCAGACCTTGGTCGGGAGCTGGGTGGGCCGCATCAGGGCGTGTTCGTCACGAGGCGGTCGATGGCGTGCACCGGGGCGCTGTGGCCCTTCATCAGGGGCGCGATGGCCTGCAGGACCAGGCGGTGCTTGGCCAGCGTGCGCTTGCCCTCGAAGGCGGCGCTGACCACCTCGAGCTCGAAGTGACCGCCAGCGCCCGCGACGCGGACCTCGGCGTCGGGCAAGGCGGCGCGGACGTGCTGCCGGATCTGCTCGAGCAGGTCAGGCGCGGCCTCGGCGTGGTCGTGGTCGTGGCTCATGGGGACTCCTGGTTTCGAGCGGGTGTAGGGAACGGTCGGCCGGCCGATTGCACGTAAGCCAGGACGCACCTTTACCCACCGTGACGAATCGTGACAGGGGGTCCTGCGTCCACCGGGCATGCGACGCCTCGCTCTGCTCACGCTCTCTTCGCTGCTGGCCCTGCTGGCCCTGGTCGTGGTTCCCGAGCTGCCGGCTCAGGCACAGCCGCTGCCCGAGCCCAGCCCGGTGTGGCGCAGCCCACGCCCTGCCACGCCTCGTCAGGCGGGCCTCGAGCTGGTGCTCACGGACGGCGGCCTGAGCCTGATCGGGGCCGAGGTCCGCCAGGCCCTGCCGCTGCCGGCGGGGGCCCGGGTG
>CALGIB010000764.1 GCA_937915955.1 uncultured Pseudomonadota bacterium | reverse complement strand
TCGAGCGGTGACGACGACGACTCGAGCGGTGACGATGACGACTCGAGCGGTGACGACGACGATGTCACGCCGGCGGACCTGCCCGATGCGTGGACGCTGCTGACGCCGTCCGGCGACCCGCTGCCGTCCCTGGTTCACTCGGCAGCGGTCTACGACCCGATCCAGGCTCGGGTCCTGATCGTCGGCGGACAGACCTTCTACGACTTGCTGGCGAACGTCTGGTCGTTGAACGTGGGCGCAGGGGCGACCGTCACGGAGCTGCTGCTCGGCGGCCAGGAGCCTGCCGGGCGCATGGGGCACGCGGTCGCAGTCGATCCGGTCCGGCAGCGTCTCATTCTGTTCGGCGGCCAGGGGTTCTACGACCTGTACAACGATGTCCACGCTCTTGACCTGAGCATCGCCGAGGGCGCGTGGACCGCGCTGGCTCCGAGCGGAACCCCACCACCGCCGCGCGTCGGCCACAGTGCTGTGTTCGATGAAGCCGGCGACCGGCTCCTGGTGTTCGGCGGCCAGGGGTACAACGAGGTGTTCGGGGATCTCTGGGCGCTGGACTTCTCTTCAGATCCGAACGGCGAGTGGATCGAGCTGTTGCCCGCTGGAGGCGCGCCACCCGAACGCACAGAACACGGCGCTGCCTGGGATCCGGCAACGGCGACGATGTTCGTCGGCGGAGGGCGCGCTTTCTACGAGCTGCCGGACGACCTGTTTGCCCTGGACACGCTCGCTGGCGCCGACGGCTCCTGGTCGCAGCTCACGCCCGCCACCGGCACCATGGATCCGGCTGTGTCGCCTTCCTGGACCTGGGATCCGTGGGCTGAGCGGCTCATCCAGGTCGGTGGACGTGGGTACGACGAGCTGCTGCTAACCCCGCAGGAGATCGGCTTCGGAATAGATCCGGCGGGGCAGTGGGCAGACCTCGTGCCGCAGGGGCCCGAGCCGAGCGGGCGCTTCGGCGCGTCGGTCGCCTTCGTCCCCGAGCTGAACGCCATCTACCTCATCGGCGGACAGACCTGGAACGACGTGCTCGCCGACATCTGGGAGCTGCAGTTCTGACCTCCTCGCACTGACACATTCGAGTGGCGGCGTGACCCAGCAAGGTGTTCTGCCGCCGAAGAACCTGGAGAAAGCCATGACACGAGCCCTTCTCGCCGCCGCAGCCCTGATCGCTGCCATCGCCGCCCTCGGCCTGTCCGTGTTGCCCTCGGCCAGTGCCCAGCCTTCGGGACCGGTGGCTACCGGTGGCACGCATCCCTGGAAGGACTTCTATGGCTCGACAGCAGGGACTACGACGAGCGTGATCTACACGGTACCCGCAGACCGCGTGTTCGTGGTGACGACCTTCGGGTCCCCTGCTGTTGGGATACTGAAGGAGAGCGGTGCCACCAAGATCACCTACACGGCGCTTCCCGAGGCCCTGTCAAATGGGAACGCGCACATGACTTTCCAGCCGGGTTCGCTCCTGCAGGTTGAGAACCAGGGGCCCAACCCCATGTCCTGGTACGTCGAGGGGTATCTGGCCCATCCGTAGACCGTCCCCGGCGTGTCGGCGTGCTCGACGGCGTCGAGCACGCCCGGGCCAGCGCCATGACCGCGATGTCCTCGATCAGCGCGGTCGGGCTCGTCCGGTAGACGCCCGTCGTCGGCGACGGCCTGATCGCGGTGCTCTGCCTGTGCCGACGAGCGAGGGCGGAGACCCAGGACTACTCTCGCCGCAAGATGGTCCGACCGCCCCGCAACGAACGCCGTCAGCGGCTTCCCAGCCCGACCTGGGCTTGCCAGCCCCACCTGGGGCAGGCCCGGTGTTCACTGCCGTCGGAGCAGCCGACGTGCCCATGGCCGGACCGGGTTGGGCCAATGAGATCCCGTCGCAGCGGGCCCCGGTGGCTGACGGGCAGGACCGCGTGACGATCAAGTCCCCACGAACCGCCGTGTACGCGCGTGTCAGCACCGACGATCAAGATGTGCAGGTTCAGCTCGACGAGCTCCGCGCCGAGGCCGAGCGCCGGGGCTGGCGGATCATCGACACCTACGCAGACGAGGGCGTGTCGGGCTCCAAGGAGTCCCGGCCCGAGCTCGACCGCATGCTCAGCGACGTCCGTGCCGGACGAGTTGATCTCGTCGCCGTCTGGAAGCTGGATCGCCTTGGGCGAAGCATGCAGCACCTGATCCAGCTCCTCGACGTCCTCAAGCGGCACG
>CALGIB010000763.1 GCA_937915955.1 uncultured Pseudomonadota bacterium | reverse complement strand
TGACCAAGAACATCACGACGCTCTCGGGCGCGATGGTCACGACCGACGACGCGGAGCTGGCTCGGCGGGTCCGGGACGTGGTGTCCTCGGGCAACTACGCGCCGCTCGGTCCGCGCGCGAAGGAGGCCGTGACGGGCCTGGCGATGATGGTCGCCACCCACCCGCTGATCTACCCCTTCACGGTGCACCCCGCGGTCGTGCTGGGGAACCGGCTCGGCAAGGACCCCATCCACGACACCTTCGGCGAGGCCGAGGTCCGCTACGACAAGGTGCCCGAGCGCTACAAGGACGCCCGCCCCCGGGCCGTGCAGGCCGCCGTCGGGCTCAAGCAGCTCGAGCGCATCGAGGGCCTCAACGGCGCGCGCATCCGCAACGGTCGCTTCCTGGACGACAACCTGGGCAACGTGCCCGGGCTGACCGTGCCGACCTACCCTGACGGCGCCGAGCCGATCTACATGAGCTTCGTCGTGCACCACCGGGACCGCGACGGGCTGGCCGCGGCCCTGCGTCGCCGAGGCGTGGACACGACGGTCGGCTACATGAGCAACCACGCCGGCAGCGAGCTCTTCGCCGAGTTCAACGCTCGCTGCCCGAACGCCGAGCAGGCCGTGACCGATCTGCTGCACATCCCCGTTCACCCCAACCTGGGCGAGTCCGACCGCAAGCACATGTGTGAAGCTGTGCGGCAGGCCTGTCTGGAGCTCGGTCCATGAAGCTCAACCTCCGCAACTACGCTCGCATCGCCGAGGCTGCGGTGACCCGAAAGGTGCCGGTCTACGCGCACTTCGGCATCACCCACCGCTGCAACCTGACCTGCAAGATGTGCGGGATCTGGCGCTACGGGAACAAGAAGGAGGAGCTGGACATCCCCGAGATCCAGCGCATGGCCGCGCGCATGAAGCGCCTGGGCGTCGTGCAGGTCTCGATCGGCGGCGGCGAGCCCTTCGCCTACGAGAACCTCGAGGAGGCGGCCAAGGCCTTCATCGACGAGGGGCTGAACGTCCGCGTGCTGACCAACGGCGTGGACGTGCCCTACGAGCGGTTCGACAAGTGCATCGAGTACGGCGTCAAGAACTTCAGCATCAGCCTGGACAGCCTGTATCCCCAGCGCTTCGACTACATCTGCGAGCACGAGGGCAGCTGGGAGAAGGCCGTCTCGTCGATGGTCTACCTGTCCGAGCGCGTCTGGGACAAGGGCGGCATCCTCATCATGAACACCGTGGTGAGCAACCTGAACCTGGAGGAGGCGCCGGACCTGGTGAACTTCGCGCGTGAGATCGGGTTCGCGGTCAGCTTCCTGCCGGTCGAGCTGCTGGCCACCAGCAAGGACGGCGTGCGCAACTGGGAGGCGCGCTTCATCCGGCATCGCCCCGAGATGGGCCTGGCGGCCGGACCGCAGTCCAACGTCGGCGAGCGCATCGACCGCAGCTACGACGCGCTGATCAAGATGAAGAAGGACGGCTCCAACATCCTGAACAGCACGCCCTACCTGAACCTGGCGCGCACCTACCTGAAGACGGGTCGCTTCCCGGCGGACGGCTGCGACGCTGGCGCGCTGTACTTCTCGATCAGCCCCAACGGCCAGTTCACGATCTGCCATCGCACCAGCCACGGGTACAAGCACTTCCTCGACGACGACTTCGAGGAGTACTTCAAGAGCGTCGAGTACGAGTTCCAGCGCAAGATGGAGGCGGCGGCCTGCGAGGGCTGCATGCGCGCCTGCTGGATCGACACCTCCAGCATCTTCCGCACGATGGAGGGCTTCCTCGAGATGTCGGCGCTGAACCTGAAGCCCCAGCTCCGCAGGCCCTGCAGCCTGGAAGAGGCCATGGCCTGGGCCAAGTACGACGACATCGACGTGGTCCCCGGGCAAGCCAGCGCCAAGTGAGTCGAGGGCGGATCGTCCAGCGCGGACTACGACGCCGAGGCCGAGGGCGTTGCTGGACGAGCCGCCGCCTGCGAACCGGGACGCCCGCGCCGGGACCGAGGCCTGGCTGCCCGTGGAGGGCCCCGGCCCGGGCATGCGCCTGATGCCGCGGGTGTTCTCTCTCAACTACTGACCGGATCTTCACGCGCGGGCCCGGCTTGAGCTGCGATGCATGAGCGTGTTTGGACGAATCGTCGGCTGGACTGCGGCGGCCGCCTCGCTGGCGATCGCCGTCGCCTACGTGGTCACCCACTTCTCCCTGGAGTCGGTCTCCGAGGTGCCGGGCGTCGACCTGGTCCCGCTGTTCCTGGGTGGGCGCGCCCTCTGGGAGGGGCTGGATCCGGGCGACCGCATGGTCCAGCAGGAGATGTGGCAGCGGTTCGGCTCGGGCGGGCCCGGCCCGGGCATGTTCTTCATGCCCTACCCGGCCACGGCGGCCCTGCTGGCCATGCCCATGGCCTACCTGGGCTGGTCCGGCCTGGGACATCCCCACTGGGTGGTCTCTGTGGCGAGCCTGGCGCTGGCGGGCGCGCTGGCGGGCGCGACCCTGCGGAGCCGCGCCGCGATCCCCGCCGCGCTGGTCGCCTCGTCGCTGGGCGTGCTGGCCGTGTGTTGTCTGGACGTGGTGCCGCACAGCCTTGAGCTTGGCCAGATCAACCCGGTCGTCGTGCTGCTGCTGGTGGCCGCGGCGGTCTGCCTCGT
>CALGIB010000762.1 GCA_937915955.1 uncultured Pseudomonadota bacterium | reverse complement strand
CCCAGCCGACCTTGAACATCCGCACGTAGTTGGCGGCCCAGGCCAGATAGAAGACCGGCCCGACGTTGGTCTTCCAGTACTCGCGGTTGTCGATCAGCTTGCGGATGAAGCCGCGCGGCACGAAGGACTTCGAGGCCAGGCAGTAGATGGCCAGGTAGAACTTGTCCTCGTCGCTTCGAGGCCAGTCCATCGAGACCCGGAACTGGTACCAGGCCTTGTTGTTCTTGCCCTCGACCAGGTTGGGGTCGAGGCTGCCGTCGGCCAGGCCCTGCTTGGTGAGCGCGGTGCCCGGGAAGTAGTTCAGGCTGTAGAAGAAGATGCTGTAGGGCAGGGGCAGCTCGAGCAGGAACTCGGCGGTCTCGAGCTTCATCTCTTCGGTCGCGTGGGGGTTGTCCACGATGACGTCGTAGACGATGTCCATCTGCAGCTTCTTGTTGAACTCCGCGAACTTCATGATGGCGTCGTTGCCCGGAGACCGGTTGTGCATCTCCTTGGACTCCTTGCTGGAGCCCGACTCGATGCCGGTCTGGACGCGGATCAGGCCCGCATCCTTGAGCTTGGTGAGCATGTCCTCGCGAAGCATGGGCGGGATGAGCAGGCACTCGAAGGGCACCCCGCAGCGGCTGGGGTACTTGTCCAGGAACTCGTCCATCCACTCCTGCCCGAAGGCGAAGCTCGTGTCGTCGTCGACCTTGATCCGAGCGATCTTCGGGAAGGTCTTCTGCATGTGCTCGAGCTCGGCCAGGATGTGCTCGACGCTGCGGGCCCGGTAGAACTTCCGGCCCTTCTCGTCGTACACGTCGCGCAGGATCGAGACGTAGCAGTAGCTGCAGTTGTAGGGGCAGCCGCGCGAGAAGTAGATGCGGTACTCGGCGCCGCGCTTCCACGGCTCCTCGATGGTGACCTTGTCCTTCTCGATGTAGTGCTTGTTGTTGTCGTCGGTGTCGGGGAAGGGCAGCCAGTCCAGGTCCTGGATCAGGGGCCGCGGCTTGTTCTGGTGCACCGTGCCGTCGGCGTCGCGCTTCCACATGTTCGGGATGTCGTGGGTGTCCCGACCCTCGCTCATCGCCCGCACCAGATCGCAGATCGCGACCTCGCCCTCGCCCACGCAGAGGTAGTCGACCTGGTCGATGCACTCCTCGGGGACCGAGGTGGGGTGGATGCCACCCCAGATCAGGGGCTTGGTGGGGAAGTTCTTCTTGAGGCGGCGGGTGAGCTCCTCGGCCATGGGCAGCAGCGAGGACATGAAGCCGACGCCGATCAGGTCGGGCTTCTTGTCGCGCAGGATCCCCATGCAGATGCCGAACTCCTTCTCGGTCGGCATCTCGAGGCGGTTGTGGACCCAGTCCCGAAGGAAGATGATCGTGGTGTCGACGCCGATGCGGCGCAGGGCAGCGGAGATGTACCGGATGCCGGCGTTCTCGACGCTGTAGATCGTGATGAGCGCCACGTGAAAGCGACCGTCGTCCCCCATGGGGGGGTTGTCGGCGTTCAGGTGGGGGGCGTTCTCGAGCTCGAACATAGGGGCTGGCTCCAAGACAGAGCTGCCGCAGCGGGGCGGCAATGCAATCCTACCTAAGACGGTCGCGGCCCGATCGTGCGGGAAAGGGGCTCGAGTCTCGGGGGTGCGGGCCTCGGACCCGGGGCGCGGACGCCGGACGCGTCCAGCGTGCGCGGTCGTGGGGCCTCACGCCGAGGCGGGCACAGGCTGGCCACATCTCAAGATTGATCATATTATCTGCTCATATACTTATCTGCTTATCTGATCAGGTGGCCGCACCCGCCAGCCCCGCCCCCAAGGAGCGCTCATGTCCTTCGTCACCCCCAAGACCCTCACCGACCAATGCGCCGAGCGCGTCCGGCAGGCCATCCTGGACGGCACCTACAGCCCCGAGGCGCGCCTGCCGCCCGAGCGCGTCCTGGCCGAGCAGAACGGCGTCAGCCGCCTGACCATGCGGGCCGCCCTGCTCAAGGTCGAGGCCACCGGACTGCTCACCGTGCGCCAGGGCAGCGGCTACCGCGTCTGCGACCCCCACGAGGTCGGGGGACCCGAGCTGATCCCCAGCCTGGTCGGCCTCGACGAGGGCGGGGTGCCCGTCGCCACCGAGCTGCTCCGGGTCCGCCGCCACCTGGCCATGGCCGTGCTCGAGGCCCTCATCGAGGCCCCTCCGCCGACCGCCCCGCTGCACAGCGCCATCGCGCACCTCCAGATCGGCATCGACCAGGGCGCGGACAGCGAACGCCTCGCCGAGCTCGACGCCCGGGTCATGGCCACGCTCCTGCACCTGACGGGCTCCTCGGTGCTGCAGCTCTGCGTCAACCCCATCCGCCGCATGCTGAGGGACTGGCCGGCCCTGCGCGAGGCCATGTACCGCAGCCCTCAAGACAACGTCAGCGGCTGGACCCTGCTGGCGGTCTGGCTCGAGGACCCCAACCCCGAGACCGTCGGTCGCATCCGCCAGCTGCTCGAGGAGCGCGACGCGGCCACGCTGCTGGCGATGACGGACTGAGCGGTGCCCTGGCACGCCTACCTGCTGCTGGTCTCGCCTCGCACCGTCGAGGAGCGCCTGGCCCAGCTCGAGGGTCACTTCGAGCGCCTGCCGAGCCTCTGGCAGCTGGAGCTCGGGGCGCTGCGCATGTGGCACCGCACGATGTTCCGCAGCGAGACCATCGGCGTGTGCACGGCGCACCCGGTGCGGCCGACCTGGCGGGCCCGCCTGCTCATGCTCCGACCGCTCCGCTTCCCCTTCCTGCTGATCGAGCGCGCCATCGCGCCCTGGGACATGACCGGCCTGTGGTCTTCGCCCGAGCGGGTCATCCGGCACCTGCTCGGCGCTCACCACGACCAGACCCAGTTCGTCTACGACCTGCAGATGCTCCAGGCCCACCCTGGCGCGCTCGAAGAGCTGGGTCACCGGCTGGCCGCCGTCGTCGAGGGGCGCGATCCCCGAGGGGAGTGGCTGCGCGACCTCTGCGTCTACGAGCGCTACCACGAGGACCTGGCCGAGGGCCTGGCTCGCTTCCTGGCTGGCGAGGTCGAGCTCGAGCCCGAGGACGCGCTGGACCCGGACATCTCCTTCCGGGCCTACCTGCGCTGGTGCGCGGACCAGCCCCCCAGCCCCGAGGCCACCTGGCGGGCCTGGCGAGCGGGCCGCTTCGAGCTCGAGCGGGGCCTGGCATGAGCGCACGGATCGAGGCCTTCCTGGCCATGACGGGCGCCGAGCTGGCCCAGGCGATGGCTGCGGGACACGCCATCGAGCCCAGCGCGCTGGACGACAGCCGCTATCGAGGCATCAGCCTGGGCCTTCCAGCCTTCGTCGAGGCGCTGACCTGGAAGACCTTCGAGAAGACCTTCCACCGCGACCCGGCCAGCGGCGAGCTTCGAGGCTGGAACGTGCGCCTGGAGCAGACAGGCTGGACCTCCGCGCCCGTGGCTCGCAAGAGGGACGGATGGCCCTGGACCTTCGGGCACTACGACGTCCACGCCGGCCACCCGGTGTTGCTGGACTACGGCAGCCGGCGGAACTTCGCGCTCGACCCGATGCGGCTGGTGCGGGACCCGCTGGTGGCCCTGGACGCCGGCTCGGTCCAGTGGCTGCTGGGCCGCAGCGACATCGCCGGTGGCCTGCGAACGCCGAGCTACTTCCTGCTCGAGCGCCTGGGTCCCCTGGTCCACCTGCCTCGCTGAGGCATGGCCCGGCACAGGCCGCCGATCATCGCCGCCGCGTCAGCGCGAGCCCGGGCAGCGCCAACACCAGGAGCGCCGGCAACGCGCCGCTGCAGCCACCCGAAAACCAGCTCCGGTCCGCGTCGGCGCCGGAGTCGCCCAGTCCGGTGTCCTGCTGCTCCTCGGTCCAGACCTCGTAGGCCCCGATCGACGCGCCGTCGCTGGCCGCGCCCAGCAGCACGCTGTCCTCGGCCAGCCACGGCAGGTTGGAGCAGTCGTCCGCGACGAAGCCGGACCAGAAGCCCGGGTCGGTGATCTCGAGATCCCCGTCGCCGGGCCCCATGGAAGGGGGCTCGCTCTCGTAGGCGTTGTGGTCACCTGAGACGGCGGCTCCGCTCACCGCCAGGGGGGCGCTCTCCCAGAGCAGGCTGTTGGTCAGCTTGAGGCTGCCGGCGCTCAGCTTGAAGCCCTCGCCGTCGCCGACCAGGGAGACGTGGTCGGCCTCGACGGTGGCGTCGACGCCCACCAGCGCCTGGCTGTTGGCCACGAAGCCCACTCGGTCCAGGCCGACCTTGACCCCGTCCGCCCAGATCGCGGGCCCCTGGTTGCCGCAGAAGTAGCTGTCGCTGATGCCGAGGTCCGACCGGGCGTAGATGACCCCGGAGGCCGACTCGTTCTCGATGAAGAGGTCGCCGACCAGCTCGGCGCCCGAGCCCGAGCCCACGCTGATGAGCGTGCCCTGGTTCTTCTTGAACGAGCACCCGCGGATCGAGCCGCCGCCGGCCTGCAGGTAGACGCCCTCCGAGTTGCCGGAGAAGTCCAGGCCCTCGAGCTGCACCTCGGCGCCGAAGGCGGCGTTGTTGGTGCTGACGGCCAGGCCGTTGTCGACCAGCGAGCCGCCGCTGACCTCCAACACCGAGCCCGCACCCTGGACGTAGAGGCCCTGGTAGAAGCCCTCGACCTGCAGGTCCTCGGCGTTGAACTCGCCCCCATCGAGCCGCAGGCCGTAGAAGCCGCCTCGGTCCCCGCCGTAGAGCCGCAGATCGCGCGATGAGACCCGACCGCCGTGGACGGTGACGGCCTCGCCCCCGCCTTCCTCGATGATCTCCAGAGGGCCATGGAGCGTCAGATCGCCGTACACGATCATCAGCGGCACCGCGGACCGCTGCTCGGGATCGGCGGCCTGGATGGTCAGGTCTCGGGAGACGCGACAGCTCCCGCCAGGCTCGGCGTCGGGCTGGACGACGATGGTGGTGACGGCTTCGTCGTCGCAGGCGGCCTCGACCGTGGCGTACTCGCCAGAGGGCACCTCGGCGGTCTTCTCCGCCCAGGCGAGTCCGACCAGGAGCCAGCTCATCGACGCCGCCGGAGCAGCAGGACGAGCCCCAGCAGGGCCGAGGCCAGGGGCAAGCCCGAGCCGCAGCCGCCGCTCACCCAGGTCAGGGGCTCCGCGGCCGCGCCGCCAGAGTCCTCCGGCGAGGCGCTGTCCGGATCGACGGGTCGGGAGTCCGGGGGGGCGAGTCCGGAGGCTCCGAGTCGGGCACGCTGGTGTCCGGGGGTGTCCCGTCCACCCCGTAGGCCCCGATGTAGCTGCCGTCGCTCGCTGCCCCCAGCAGCACGCTCTCGGAGCTCAGCCAGGGCGGGTGCGCGCAGGTGGTGGGGTCCCCGTCGAAGCCCGGGTCGTCGATCTCGAGGTCGTGGACCGAGCCGCTCTCGACCGCGCCGACCGCGTAGGCGTTGTAGTCCCCCTGCACCCCGCCGACGCCCTCGGACAGCAGTGTGTTGGCCCAGGCCAGGCTGTCGTTGACCTTCAGCGAGTCGCTGATCGAGATGCCGATGGTGTTGGCCACCAGGCTCATGTGGTCGGCGATCAGCGGGGACTTCCAGCCGCTCAGCGCGCCGCCCCCGGTCTGCGCCACCAAGGCCACGTGGTCCAGGTACAGGGTCAGGTCGTCGGCGTACAGCGCGGACCCCTCGGGCGCCGCGTTGCCGCAGAGCCAGCTGTCATCCAGCCCCAGGTGCTTGTCGTCGAGGGTGTTGGCGTAGATCGCGCCGCCACCGCCGACGGTGGCGGTGTTGCCCTCGAAGGTGACGTCGTGCAGCTCGAGCGAGCCGTACTCCAGGTAGATCGCGCCCCCGTTCTTGGCCGAGTTCCCCGTGAACTCGCAGCCCTCGAAGTGGAACGTGTCGCCGGCGTCGGCCTGCTCCACCCGCACGGCGCCGCCATCCGAGGCCGCGTGCCGGTTGTCCGCGAACACGACGTCCTTGAAGAAGACCTCGAGGGGCGCGGAGCCGAAGCCGCTGGCGTAGAACATGCCGGTGGGCGCGTCCGAGAACCGGCTGTCGCGGAAGGTCACCGAGGCCCCCTGGTCCTCGGTGCTGAAGGCCTGAAGCAGCGTCGCTGCGCCTCCGCCGCCCCTCACCTCGACCTGCGTGCCTTCGACCGAGCCGCCGGAGAGGCCGAGCACCTTGGAGGTGGTGCCCGAGGTGTCCACGCTCACCTGGCTCAGCGTCAGGTCCGAGGCGTAGACCGAGAACAGGGTGTCGCCCGCCGGGGAGAAGCTGAGGTTCTCGAGCGTGAGCGACGAGCCGTCATAGAGCTGAAAGATCGCGGCCCCAGTGGGCCGGTCCCCGACGCCCGTGATGGTCACCGTCTTGCCGGACAGGTAGCAGGTGCCGCCCGCGACCGCCCCGGAGGAGACCTCGATCACGGCCTCGCCGGCGCTGCAGGCCTCGCCGATCGACGAGTAGTCCCCGGGTACGGTGGCGGCCAGCGCCGCGGACGACAGGTGAAGCAGCATCGCGCTCAGTGTTGCACGGGCCTCAGCCGGTGAGCAGGCGCACGCCAGCGGTGGCCTTGCGCATCAGGTCCTTCGGTGAGCGGATCTGCGTGAGGTTCCGCATCACGAAGCGCGGGCGCCAGTAGAACCGCTGATAGGCCAGATCGAGCAGATCCCGCAGCTCGGTCCGGGTGAAGTGCTCCTCCCAGACCTGGGCCTTGAAGCTCTCGTCCGGGTTGGCCATGAAGTCGTACCAGGGCTTCACGTCGAGCACGCCGCGCTCCATGCCCTGGTCGTAGATCGTGGTCCCCGGAAAGGGCGTCAGGATGTTCCACATCACGAAGTCGGGGTCCAGGTCGATGGCGTACTGGATGGTCTGCAGCACGTCCTCGCGGCGGCGCTCGACCGGAGTCCCGATCAGGAAGTAGGCCACCGTGTTGATGCCGATCTCGCGGCAGAGCCGGAAGGCCTGCTGGATCTCGGCGACGCTGACGTCCTTCTTCAGGATCAGCAGGCCCTCCTCCGTGCCCTGCTCGACGCCCATCTGGATGCGCTGACAGCCGGCGGCCTTCATCTTCTCGAGCAAGGGGCGGTCGACGCCCTTGACCCGGAAACGCACCGTCCAGTGGAAGTCCAGCCCGCGACGGATGATCTCGTCGCAGAGCTCGTGCACGCGCTTGTTCGTGATGTTGAACGTGTCGTCGACGAAGTAGATCTCGCGGATGCCGCGGGCCAGCACGGCCTCGATCTCGTCGCAGACCCGGCTGGGGGTCATCACGCGGTAGCGGTGCCGCGGCGTGTTGCAGAAGGTGCAGCGGTAGGGGCAGCCGCGGCTGGTGATCAGGGTGGTGAAGATGCCGCCCTTGCCGATGACGTCGTAGTACTTCTCGAACTCGATGAGGTCGAGGTCCAGCATCGGGTAGTCGTCGAGGCTGTTGCTGAAGTAGGTGTCGTTCTCGGGGATCGGGTCGTCGGGGTGAGCCATGACGCTGGGGATGCCCTTGGCCTCCTTGCCCGCCT
>CALGIB010000761.1 GCA_937915955.1 uncultured Pseudomonadota bacterium | reverse complement strand
GCCCCCGACAGCCGTGACTCCGAGGACCAGGAAGCCCAGGACCAGGAGCAGGTCTCCGCTCGCGAAGGGGCCCCCCTCGGCGTTGCCGGTCAGGCCCCGCACGCGCTTGAGGATCCCTGGGTCACCGGTCGAGAAGACACCGGAGCTTGTCCCAAGCACCGCGAGATCCGGGAGCAGGCGCCGCAGCTTGCGCAGCCGTCGGCGCTGCCCCGCCACGTCGGCGCCCTCCAGCTGCTGGGCCATGGACCGCTCCAGGCTGTCCTCGGCGTCCTGGGCCAGACAGGCGTGCACCTGCTCGAGGCCGGCGGCGAGGTCCTCGGGATGGCAGTCCTCGGACATCAGGGCGTCCGCGTAGAGCACGCCCCGGCCCACGCGGCGGGCGACGTCCTGGATCAGGGACCGGGCCCGCTGAAGCTCTCCCCGGGCAGCGAGCAGCTAGCCCTGGCCCGCCCGGGCCTCGCCCTGACCCATGGCGACCGCCGCTGCCGCGCCCGCTCCGATGAAGTCCCGTCTGCGCATTGGCGAATGCTATAGGTCGAAGACGATGTGGTCCCTCCTTTGTGGTCCCTCCTGGGCCTTCGGGCCGGTCTCGCTGTCCGCCGGCGTGGGGGCGGTGGTGGTTCCGACCTACCTCGGCATCCACGAGGACACGGTCCTGCTCACGAGTGGCGAGACCGTGTACGTCGGGCGCGGCGAGGGGCCCTTCTCGACCAGCCGCCTGGAGGCCCGCCTGCCCCTGGGCGCGCGCTGGTCGCTCGGCCTCGGGCTGGCCAGCTGGTCGCATCGCGCGGCGCTCCCGATCGCCTCGGTGGCGCCGAAACCGTCCTACTCGGTCACCCCGATCGGCGAGGCTCGGACCACGCTCGTCTACCTCGGGCCGAGGATCGCGCTGCAGGTCCGAGGTCCATGGCTGCTGCCGTGGCTGGGTTGCTACGCCTCGGTGGCGGTGGGCCGGCCTGCATGGGGTCGGCTGACGCTGGAGGGCGCGGGCCTCGACGGTCGGGCCAGCGTACCAGGGGCGCGTTGGACGACGACGGGGTCGCGGCGAAGCTTGGGAGCAGCGCGGTCGCCGGGCCGGCCGGTCCTGGTCTTGAGCTGAGCGTGATCTGGGTTCCCTGGGAGGGGCGCTGAGCTCGAAGGGGGCTTCTTCGCCGGAGCGGATCAGACCCAGAGGTCCACGAAGCTCTGGGCGCCCACGTCCACCAGGCCCTGGTCGGTCATGCGCAAGGTCGGGATGACCGCCAGCTGCACGAAGGACAGGGTCATCAGCACCTCGCGCTCGGAGCCCAGGGCACGCAGCGCGTCCTTGATGCTCTGCAGGCGCGCGGTCACCTCGAAGAGGTCCAGGTTGGACATCAGGCCGGCCACCGGCAGGTCCAGCGCGGCCAGGACCTGACCGTCACGCACGACGGCCAGTCCGCCCCCTCCCTCGGCCACGGTGCGCAGCGCAAGCAGCATGTCCGCGTCGTCCAGGCCCGCCACCGCCGCGTTGTGCGCGTCGTGCCCCACGCTGGTGGCCACGGCCCCGTGCCGCAGGCCGAGGTTGCCGACGAAGCCCACCGAGACGTGGCTGCCGGTGTGCCGGTCGACCACGGCGAGCTTGGCGATGTCACGGCTGGCGTCGGCCTCGGCGAACCCGTCCACGATGCGCGGGATGACCTGCTCCTCGTCCGTGAGCAGGTCGTGCTCGCGCACACGGATGACGCGGACCTTGCCCTGGCGAGCCGGGATCTTGAGGGTCTGGGCCGTCAGCGGGGGCATGCGAAAGTGCCCCAGCACCTCGGGCAGGTCCTGGAAGTCGCCCTCGACGGGGTCGATCAGGCGGCCATCCTCGACGACGAGCTCGCCGTTCTTGATGACCGAGTGGATGCGCAGGCTCTGCAGGTCGTCGACCAGCAGCATGTCGGCCTTGTAGCCGGGGGCCACCGCCCCCATGCTGCGCAGCCCGAAGTACCGAGCCGGGTTGAGCGTGGCCATGCGCACGGCGAGCACGGGGTCCAGGCCGTGCTCGATGGCCCGCCGGACCAGGTGATCGATGTGGCCCTGGCCGAGGATCTCGAGCGGGTCGCGGTCGTCGGTGCAGAACGAGAAGCTGGCGTGGTTGCGCTCGTTCACCGCGCCGATGAGCGCGTCCAGGTTGTGGGCGGCGCTGCCTTCGCGGATGAACACGTGCATGCCGCGGCTGACCTTCTCCAGCGCCTCGGCCTGGGTGGAGCACTCGTGGTCCGAGCGGATGAACGCGCAGAGGTAGGCGTTGAGCTGCTTGCCGGTGACCCCAGGCGCGTGCCCGTCGATCTTCTTGTAGCGGGACCGCAAGATCTCGATCTTGGTGATGAGCTCGCGGTCCCGGGCCAGCACGGCGGGGTAGTTCATCACCTCGCCGAGGGCGATGATGCGCTTGGGGTTGCGGTCGACCAGGTCGATCATGTCGTCGGTGCCGAGGTAGGCGCCCGAGGTCTCGAAGCGGGTCGCGGGCACGGCCGAGGGCACGCCGATGTAGACGTCCAGCGGGATGCCCTCGGTGGACCGCAGCATGTAGTTGACGCCCTCGGCGCCCAGCACGTTGGCGATCTCGTGGGGGTCGGCGATGACGGTGGTGGTGCCCCGAGACAGCACCGCGCGGGCGAACTGCCTGGGCACCAACATCGAGCTCTCGATGTGCAGGTGGGCGTCGATGAAGCCAGGAAGCACGACGCGCCCCTCGGCGTCGAGCTCCTCGACGGCCTCGTAGTCACCCAGACCGGCGATGCGCTTGCGGTGGATGGCGATGTCGGTGTGCTCGAGCTCGCCGGTGAAGACGTTGAGCACGCGAGCGTTGCGGATGGCCAGGCGGGCGGGCTGATCGCCCAGGGCGGTGGGGACGATGTCGCGGATCTTCATCCCCGACACCTATCCCCACACCCCACTGACCGGTCACAGCTCCCGGAAGTACACCTCGTAGCCGGCGTTGTACCCGGTGCCCGGGAAGGTCGCGATGCCCTCGAAGGTGTCGCCGCCGACGCCGTTGCCGTCGAAGATCACGCGGGTGGAGCCGCCCTCGAAGTACTCGAAGTGCAGGTGGTCGTCGGCGTCCTGCCACCAGGCCCCGGTGTAGCCGGTGACGCTGGGGCCGAAGGTGATGGAGCCGTCGGCCTCGAGCAGAATGTCGTGCGAGGAGATGCTGCTGGGGTAGAGCTCGCACTCGTAGAAGGCCTGCAGGCCGGTGCCCGTGCAGTGCCGGTTGGTGACCCCAGCGGGTCCGGAGATGGGCTGGTCGACGTAGACCACCTCGAGCGTGACGCCGTCGTCGTTGTCGCTCAGGTTGGTCTCGCCCGAGGTCGTCGCGTAGACGTCGATGTTCAGGTCCCCCTCGGCCCAGGGCGCGGCGAAGTCGAAGGACACCGTCGCGCCCTTGCCGCGCTTGAGGGTGCCCAGGCTGCACTCGAGCGTGGTGCCAACCTGGGTACACCGGCTGTCGAGCCCGGAGAGATCGCCGAGCACGTGCACCGTGGGGCTGGTCGCGGTCTCGGGGAGCAGGACGACCAGCGCCACGTCGTCGGCGTTGGCGCTGCCGGCGTTGTCGACGTGGACGGAGAAGGTCTCGACGGCGTCGACGTCCACCGCGCCGGGGGCCACCAGGCTGACCTGGACGTCGGGGGCGCCGCCACCGCCGCGGCGGCCGGCTTCGGCGGTGGAGGTCAGAGCGAGGAGCGTCATCAGAGGTGTCATCACGGGTGTCTTCCTGGGTCGGTGACCGGGACAGGACGGGTGTCGCGGCAACTCTCATCAAGGGCGACGAGCCCGCTCGGTTTCAGCGGATAGGCTCCAGGCCATGAGCTCTTCGGGAAGGTCGGGTCCCTGGCCAGTCATCTGGTGTCTGGCCGCCGCGGCCCTGTTCGGCGCCAGCACCCCCGCCAGCAAGGCGCTCCTGGACGGCGTCGGGCCCCTGACCCTGGCCGGTCTGCTTTACCTGGGAGCGGGCCTGGCCACGCTGCCCTTTGGCTTCAGCGGAGGGCGCAAGGAGCGCCGTCGGGACCCCCGAAACCTGGCTCGGCTCGGGGGCGCGGTGCTCTTCGGCGGCGTGCTGGGCCCCGTCGCGCTGCTGATCGGCCTGCGCTCGGCGCCCTCGGCCAGCGTCTCGCTGTGGCTGAACCTCGAGACCACCGCCACGGCCCTGCTGGCCTGGGCCTTCTTCAAGGAGCACCTGGATCGCATGGGTTGGCTGGCCAACGGGCTGGTGCTGCTGGCCGGCGTCCTGCTCGCGCTGCCCGAGGGCTTCTCGCTGGCACCCGCCGCCGCGCTCGTGGGCCTGGCCTGCGTCTGTTGGGGGCTGGACAACAACCTCACGGCCATCATCGACGGCTACACGCCGGCTCAGACGACGCTCGTGAAGGGGCTGGTCGCGGGCTCGGTGAACCTGGCGCTGGGCCTCTGGCTCGAGGGCGCGCCGCCCCCGTGGCCCCTGGTCCTCGGCGCGCTCGCGGTGGGAGCCCTGGCCTATGGGGCCAGCATCGTGCTGTACATCCGAGGGGCTCAACAGCTGGGCGCGACGCGCTCGCAGATGCTCTTCGCGACCGCCCCCTTCCTGGGCGTGGGCGCAGCCTGGCTGGCGCTGGGCGAGCCGGTGCTCTGGGTGCAGGTGGCCGGCGCGGCCCTGATGGTCGCGGCCCTGGTCCTGCTGCTCCGAAGCCAACACGAGCACGAGCACAGCCACCCCGCGCAGGTCCACACCCACGCGCACCGACACGACGACGGCCACCACGATCACCGCCACGGGGGCCTGCCCGAGGACGCCTGGCACACCCACGAGCACGAGCACGGACCGCAGGCGCACGAGCACCCCCACGTGCCGGACCTGCACCACCGACACCCGCACGCCTGAGCGTTCGGATTCGACGAACGTCGACGGTCCAGAGAGACGGAGACCGGACCGAAGAGGGCCAGCTACGCTGCTCTCCATGAACACCTCCCTCATGCTCGTCGCCTCGCTCGTGGCCTGCCGCACCGCGGCCCCGCCGCTCGAGGAGAGAGACTCGGTGTCCGATTCCGGCATGGACGAGGGGCCCTCGGTACCCAGCGCACGCTGCGACGGGGACGCGCTGGCCCAGGCCGACGGGGACACCGTGCGATGGCTGGATCTGGACGGCGCCCAGAGGAGCCTGAGCTTCCCCGGCGCCGGAGAGGCCCCCGCGCGCTCGATCCAGATCCGGGCCTCGGCCGAGCACGTGGGCGCCACCGCGAGCAGCTACGACCGCGAGCTGCTCCAGCAGGGCATCTTCGAGAGCCGGGCCGAGCTGGTCCTGGCTCGGATGGACGGCGCCGTGGTGGCGCGGGCCGTGACCGAAGGATTCAGCTCCTCGTTCTTCGTCGGCGAGGGCCTGTTGGCCTTCGACCGAGGGTTCGTCAACTCCGACGGCTCGCAGCCCAGGATGGACGGGGGGGTCCTGCACAGCGACGGTCGGCTCCAGGACCTGGCCGGCCTCTGGCCCGTCGGGGCTCCCGTCGACGGCACCCTGCCGGTGTGCTCCACCGAGCCGGGCGGGGACTGCGGCCTGTACGTGCTGGACACCGGCGAGGTCCTGCCTCTGGTCCAGGCGGAGGCGCCTGCGCTGCCCGAGGGCACGCTGGTCGACGAGCGCGCCGGCTTCGCGCTGCTGGCCTCGGCCCAGGGCGAGGTCTGGTCACCCTCGCTGCGGGTCGATCTGGACTCGGGCGAGCTGCTCGAGGTCCGCCTCCCCGAGGGCTGGGAGCCCTTGGACTACTCCTACTGTGGCGCCCCGACCAGCCGGCTGGGCCCGGACGGCGAGGTGCTCGTTCCGCTCACCGACGGCGTCCTCGCGCAGGTCTGGGCGGGGGACGAGCAGGGCTGGTGGCCGGTGGCCGAGCCCTTCGCGGGTGCCCTGGGCATCCACACCGTCGGCGACACGGTCGCGGTGCTGTCCTCGGATCTCTCGATGACCTATTGCCAACAGCCTCTGGAGCCCAGCGACGAGGGCCTGCCTGCGGGCTCGATCCAGCTGCTCCGCGATGGCCACCTCGAGGTCTTCGAGGGGGCCTGGTCGAGCTTCTGGATGCCCGGCTCCGAGCTCACCGGGCTGCTCTCGAGCGGGGGCGGCTGCGCGCTGCTGGCCGGCGAGGAGGTATACGAGGCCCAGGCCGACCGGCTGGTCGAGCTGCCCTCGGGCACGTGGAGCTGGCTGACTCGCTCGTCGCCCGCCGGCTGGTAGGTCGCACAACCCGGTCGCCGGCTCAGCTCGCCTTGACGGTCCTGGCGACCCGGGCTCGATGCTTGCGCAGCAGCACCACCCACCCGATCGCGGCGATCACCGCGATGGCGAGGCTGATGGACTGCGCGTTGGTCAGCACGCCCTCGATCACGTAGCCGCGCTGCAGGTCACCGCGGATCACTTCGTTGAGCGAGCGCAGCACCGGGTAGATCGTCAGGAAGCTCAGGATGACCTGCCCGTCGAAGACCTTGCGCTTGCGCAGCCAGTACAGGAAGCCGAACAGCGCCGCCGAGTAGGCCACCGCGTAGAGCTGGGTGGGGTGCAGGTGCACGCCCGAGGGCGCCCGGGTGTGCTCAACCACGGGGAACTCGATGCCCCAGGGCAGGTCGGTCTCGACCCCGTAGCAGCAGCCCGCGAAGAAGCAGCCCATGCGGCCGAAGACCAGGCCGAAGGGCACCATCGGGGCCAAGATGTCGAGCACCTTGAGCGGGTTGAGCTTCTTGCGGCCGAGGATGACCGCGAAGGCGACCAGCGTGCCGACGAAGCCGCCGTAGAAGACCAGCCCGCCGTCGCGCACGTTGAGCATCGTCATCAGGTCGGCGTGGGCGAAGGCCGCCGCGTTCACGCGCAGGTACTCGAGCCGCGCCCCCGCCACGCCCGCCACGATCGACCAGAAGCCGAGGTCGGTGAACAGGTCCTTGTCGAAGCCCTCTTCCTTGCCCCACTTCGAGGCGATGGCGACGGCCAGGATGGTGCCCAGGGCGATGAGCACGCCGTACAGGTGCAGGTCGAAGTCGCCGATGCTGAAGAGGACGGGATGCACGGATCAGGCCTGGCCCGCGGCCGGCTCGGGGGCCGGGCCGCGGCTCCGCTTCCAGTTGATCAGCTCGAAGACCACGAACATCGCGACGCCCACGCAGATGCAGATGTCCGCGACGTTGAAGCTGGGGTATTCGCGGGTGCCGACCTGCTCGTAGATGAAGTCGCTGAGCGCGCCGCTGTCCAGGTAGAAGCGCAGGAAGTCCGTGACCGACTGGTACAGCACGCGGTCCACGAAGTTGCCGAAGGCGCCCGCGTTGATCAGCCCCAGCGTGACGGGCATCACGCGGCTGTCGGCAGGCAGGTCCCGCATCAGGCTGACCAGCATCGCCACGGCGATCAGCGTGAACGGGATGAAGACGAACATGGACCAGCTGTACCCGGACAGGAAGCCGAAGGCGGCGCCGGTGTTCTCGACATGCACCAGCTCGAAGAAGCCGTCGATGACGGAGATGCCGTCGTAGCCCCGGTCCAGGTTGGCCCGCACCCACAGCTTGCTCAGCTGGTCCGCGGCCAGCCCGACCACCGACACGCCCGCGAACAGGGCCCACTTGCGTTGTCTCACTCCAGCGCCTCCTCGAGATCCGGCAGCTCCTCGTCGTCCAGGTCCGCCTCGGTCGCGCCGCGGTCCACGAAGAACAGCTGCTGCACCAGGAAGGCGATGACGCCGACCACGATGGCCGAGTCTGCGACGTTGAAGCTGGGCCACTCGGTCATCTGCACGTTGGTCCGGAGCCAGTCCGCCAGGCTGCCGGTCTCGACGTAGAAGCGCAGGAAGTCGGTGACGCCCCGGAAGAGCAGTCGGTCGACGCCGTTGCCCAGGGCGCCGCCCATGATGGCGCCCATCATCGCGGCCGCGAAGCCCTCCTCCGGGGGGAGGCGCCAGACCATCAGGACCATGATGCTGAGCGCCACCACGGTGAAGACCGCGAACTTGACCATGGCGTTCGGGTCGTCCTGCATCACGCCGAAGGCCGCGCCAGTGTTCACGAAGTAGACCAGCTCGAAGAAGCCATCGATGACGGAGATGCTGCCCCGCCACATCTCGATGTTCCCCCGCACCCACGCCTTGCTCAGCTGGTCGAGCGCGACCACCACCAGCGTGACGATGGCAAAGATGGAGTACTTGCGCGGCACAGCTCTTCCTCGCGGGACCCTACGGCCGGGGCCCCATAACGATTTCCGGCGCGCAAGGGGGTTCGAGGTCAGCTGAACGCCGGTTCATTTCAGGTTAGCCATCCGGTCACAAAGCACCCAGAGAGGCCCGTGATGGAAGAGATCGAACGCGAGAGCATGCCCATGGACGTGCTGTTCGTTGGTGGCGGCCCTGCCTGCCTCGCCGGCGCCATCCACCTGATGAACCTCATCGCCGCCCACAACGAGGGGGTCGCGGACGGCTCCATCGAGGGCGAAGAGTTCGACGAGCCCATGATCGGCCTCATCGAGAAGGGCTCTGAGATCGGCTCGCACGGGATCTCGGGCGCGGTGCTCGACACGCGCGCGCTGGACGAGCTCATCCCGGACTGGAAGGACGACGAGGACTTCCCCGTCGAGCGCTACGTGGAAGAGGAGGCGATGCTCGCCCTGACCTCGGCCACCGCCGGCTTCAAGCTGCCCTTGATGCCGCCCGAGTTCGCGGATCACGGCCGGCCCATCATCTCGATCGCCAAGTTCCAGAAGTACCTGGCCGAGAAGGCCGAGGAAGCTGGCGTCATGATCTTCCCCGGCTTCGCTGGGGTCGAGGTCCTGACCGCGGACGGCCAGGTCACCGGCGTGCGCACCGGCGACAAGGGCGTCGGCCCCGACGGCCAGCCCAAGGACAACTTCGAGCCGGGAATGCTGCTCGAGTCCCCCGTCACCATCGTGGGCGAGGGCCCCCGAGGTCACCTGGTCCGCCAGCTCACCGAGCAGTTCGACCTGGAGAAGGACCGCAACCCCATCGCCTACGAGATGGGCTGCAAGGAGGTGCTCGAGCTGCCCGAGGGCACCATCAAGAGCGGCTTCGTCTACCTGACGGCGCTGTACCCGCTGCAGGACATGTGGGGCAACGGGGCCTTCGGCGGCGCCTTCATCTACAGCATGGCCGGCGACAAGGTGGCCATCGGCCTGCTCGCCAGCCTGGACGCCCACGACCCCGGCCAGGACGTGCATTACCTGCTGCAGAAGCTGAAGCTGCACCCGATGATCAAGGACATCATCGGCCAGGGCAAGGTCATCAAGTACGGCGCCAAGGCCGTCACGGTCGGCGGCTGGGGCTGCATGCCCAAGCTCTACGCACCCGGCGCCATGATCGTCGGCGACTCGGCCAGCTTCCTGGACGCCGCGCGCATCAAAGGCATCCACCTGGTCATGAAGTCCGGCATGCTCGCCGCCGAGACCGCCTTCGAGGCCATGAAGTCCGGTGACGCCTCCGAGGAGGCGATGTCGCAGTTCAAGGCGAAGGTCGACGGCAGCTGGATCCACGCCGAGATGGAGCCCACCAAGAACTTCCACGCTGGCTTCCACAGCGGCGGCCTGGTCGGCGGCAGCATCCAGTTCGGCCTGTCCAAGATCTTCGGCGCCGGCGAGACCACCCGGGTCGGCGCCGACCACTCGGCAATGCACAAGCTGAACGGGCGAGCGCTGCCCGAGCAGCCCAGCCCCGGCAAATACGCCGACCTGGACTACGACGGCAGCTACATCGTGGACAAGCTCACGGACGTCTTCCTGTCCGGGACGATGCACGACGAGCACCAGCCCTGCCACCTGCAGATCCTGGACACGGACGTCTGCACCACGAAGTGCACCGAGGAGTACGGCAACCCCTGCGAGCGCTTCTGCCCGGCGCAGGTCTACAACATGGTCTTCAGCGAAGAGACGGGCTGCAAGGAGATGCAGGTCGACTTCAGCAACTGCGTGCACTGCAAGACCTGCGACATCCGTGATCCCTACCAGATCATCCGGTGGGTCCCGCCGCAGGGCGGCGAGGGTCCCGAATACGGGATGATGTAGGGCACGTCCTCCAGGGCGTGATCAACAACGCAGACGGCTTCTATATCAACGGGGACAGCGGCAACGACCGCTTCCCCGGGTTCAGCTCCAACGCCTACACCAAGACGAACAAGCGCTTCTTCTGCCTGGATCTGGGCGGCCTCACGGCCTCACGGGGTCCGACCAAGGGGGGCAAGGTCTACACCTCGGTGGCCGAACTGCCCGCGGATCAGGTCGGCGATCTGGCCATCCTCTGGGTCAAGCCCCCTGGACGACGCGCCGGGCGGCTGCAAGGCCCACACGCTGATGACGAAGGTCTCGGGCACCTGGAACCGGCCACCTCAGCTGGACCCGAGCGCGGACCGTCGAGAGCTCTGGTAGGCGAGCCGTCGGACGCCGGCACAGGTAGACTCGCGCGGTGTCCCACCTCGACGAGATCCACCGGCTGGTCCGAGCCGAGATGGAGGGCCTGCCGGTAGAGCAGCACGACGCTGCTCAGGGCCTGCCTCTGCAGGTCGTCAGCTTCGGCGCCGACGAGGTCAACGCCGCCATCGACTGCATGGTCACCACCTGGGTGACCATGGGCCAGCGCGTCTACGACTTCGAGGACCAGTGGGCGCGCTACTGCGGCGCCAGCCACGGCGTCATGTGCAACTCGGGCAGCTCGGCCAACCTGTTGATGCTCGCGGCGCTGGTCGAGACCGGCCGGCTGCAGCCCGGCGACGAGGTCCTGGTGCCGGCGGTGGCCTGGTCCACCAGCCTCTTCCCGGTGGCCCAGTGCGGACTCGTCCCGGTGCTCGTCGACGTCCAGGCCGACACGCTCTGCCTGGACCCCGAGCGCGCTGCCCAGGCCATGACCCCCAGGACCCGCGCCGCGCTGGCCGTGCACCTACTGGGGCAGCCCACCGACGTCACGGCGCTGCAGGACCTGGGCCTGCTCGTGCCCGAGGACGCCTGCGCCGCGCCCGGCGCCGAGCGCGACGGCAAGAGGGCCGGCAGCATGGGAATCGGCGGCACCTTCAGCTTCTTCTTCAGCCACCACCTGACCACGGTCGAGGGCGGCATCTTCGTCTGCCAGGACGAGGAGCTGGCCAACGCGGCGCGCAGCCTACGGGCCCACGGCTGGGTGCGCGAGCGCAGCGACAAGGACGGGCTCGAGGCCCGCAGCCCCGAGATCGACCCGCGCTTCCTCTTCGTCTCCAGCGGCTGGAACCTGCGCCCCACCGAGATGGCCGGCGCCATGGGCCAGCATCAGCTGCGCCGCCTGCCCGCCTGGATCCAGCGCCGTCGCCGCAACCACGCGCGCTGGTGCGGGCTCCTCGCCGAGCTGTCCGAGCACGTCTCGGTGCT
>CALGIB010000760.1 GCA_937915955.1 uncultured Pseudomonadota bacterium | reverse complement strand
AGTTGACCTACGACGACGCCAGAGGAAAGCTCATCAAGATCGAGCAGATCATGGGGAAGTCCAACAGCTTCCCCAAGGTGATCTACCACCCCTACGTCGTGCAGACCCTGGACGCCGCTGGCGTGCCGAGGGCGACCTGGGGGCTCGCGGGCGCGCGGTTCCTGCCCGACGGCCAGGAGCGGTGGTGGAAGCGGGCCATCGACGGCGACACCGACGCCTGGAACGAGTACCTTGACGAGTTCCAGGGCGAAGAGCCCGGCCTGGATGACCTCGCGGATGCGTTCAACGGCGAGAGCAACTGGATCCTGCCGACACGCGACCACCACAACGCCTTTCAGGCGTTCAACAGCACCTACCTCGATGGATCCTTCAAGGACGGCAACCTGGTGCTCACCGGGACCATCGACGACGTCGGCACCGACGAGGGAGAGACGTACTTCTCCGACAACGTCTACGAGCACAGCGACTACACCGAGCATCCGGCCTTCACCGATGAGATCCTGTGGGACGCCTGGGCCGAGGGCAGCAGCAAGGCATACGACAGGCTCATGAAGTCGATCGGTGACGGTGTAGTGGATGACGACGGCGACCTCATCGTCTCCTGGGTGTGGCCGGCGACCGACCGCGCCGCGCTGCTCAAGCACTTCATCGAAGGACAGAGCAACTACCGCGGCCAGACGGTGACGACGTATTCGGACGCAGAAGAGATGATCCGGGACGACTCCAGGGCCATCAACGAGGCGATCCAGGCGTACCCGGAGCGCGCGGCCGAGTACAGCTTCGACGCGCTGCAGAAGATGCTCGACGAAGCCGAAGTTGACGACGAGGACGAGGACGACGAAGAATGACCGGCCAGCTCAACGCGAAGAAGCGCCTGCAGCACGTCCGGGACACGTTCGGGGACGACACATGGCTGCGCGTGGTCGGCATCATCACCGGCAAGCCGGCGATCGCCGCCGGCGGGCTCGGCCTGAGAAACGATCCAGCCTGGGAGACGCTCAAGGATCTCGTCAGCCGGCGCATGGCGACCGGCGAGCATCTCGCCGCCGGCGTCCGTACCCGGCTGCGTGGATACCAGTATCTGCCCTGGCTCGCCGCGCAGACCCACAAGAAGGCCAGGGTCATCGAGAAGGCCATCGCCCGCTGGCGCAAGCACGGCGCGAAGCTGTCGGTGCTGGGCTCGGACACGTCGGCCCTGAGCCCGACGATGCTCCTGGAGGGCAACCCAGCCACCGCCGCGGCCGGCTTCGACTACCTCATGGAGCGGCTGGCGACGGGCGATTGGATGTCGATCCGCGATTGGCTGCTGGCCGAGCGTCCGGACGTGACGAAGATCAGCCTGGACGAGGCGACAGCGCGGGCGACGGCGTGGCACGCCCAGCGTGCCCAGGACGCGGCGCACGCGGCCGACCACGGCGACGTGCTGTACGCCTGGAAGGATGGCTGGAAGGTGGTCGATCTCATCAGCCGCCCGCAGCTCGAGTACGAAGGCCACCACCTCGACCACTGCGTCGGCAGCTACTACAAGGACGTCGCGGACGGCACGACCAGGATCCTGAGTCTGCGCGACCCGCAAGCGATGCCCCACGGCACCTTCGAGATCACCTTCGCCGAGGACGATCCCGATCCGGACGACCCATCAGGCTGGTCGATCGAGCAGCTCAAGGGGTTTAGCAACGAGCAGGTCGAGTACGAGGTCCGGCCGCGGCTGTGGGAGTTCCTGCAGGCGATGGGCAAGCGGCGCAAGCAGGGGCCGTGGACGATGGACGAGCTAGGGGAGGCCATGCACGTCGTCCCGCTGGACGACAAGCTGGAGGTGCTCGCGCCAGACATCGAAGCGGGGATCGATATGCTCGAGCGGTTCCTGGACAACAGGAGCCTGGCGGGCCAGGAGTACAGCTACGAGTGGATCGACGACGACGGTGACCACCACACGGGCTCCAGCGTCGTCCGCCCGATGGACGTCGACACCAGCCTTGACATCGGGGACATCG
>CALGIB010000759.1 GCA_937915955.1 uncultured Pseudomonadota bacterium | reverse complement strand
GGCGCTGGTGTTGCTGGTCTTCACCCTCGGCCTCAAGCTGGCCACCGCCGTGTTCACTGGCGAGATGCACGCGCAAGCGGAGGACTGAGTGGACCGCCGCCTCGTCGTCCTGCTCACCCTGCTGGCCGTGCTCGCCGTCGGAGGCTTCTTCTATGGCTCCAGCGACGCCGACTACAGCTTCGATGGGGGCCTGCGTCACCTCGAGGTCGAGGGTTCGGACGCGCCGACCTACTCTGGACTGCGTGATCGCAACGACCTCCAGGGCGAGGTCGCCGAGGGCTGCGAGGACTGCCACGCGGATCGCGTCGGCGAGGCGAGCTCGGGCCAGCGGCGCACCCACCCGGTGGGCCTCGCGGTGCCCAAGGGGGCCAACGTGCAGGGGCTGCTCGAGTCCGGGAGTCAGATCCGGACCTCCGAGGCCAACCCCGGCGGCGAGGTGGGCTGCCGCACCTGCCACCGGCCCCACGGCGTCGAAAAGGACACACGCCTGGTGGTCACGGCGGACGAGGGCAAGCTCTGCCTGTCCTGTCACCTCGACAAGACCCCGGCGCGAAGCAGTCACCCCACGGTGATGCACCTCAGCGCGGCCGCCCAGGCCTGGGTCGCCGAGCTCGGCGGCCCCGAAGAGGGGGGCCTGAGCTGCTTGAGCTGCCACGACCCGCACGAGTCCTCGACGGTCAAGCTGCTCCGCACCGACGGTCAGGGCAACACCGCGTGCCGGAGCTGTCACGTCGACAAGGCCAAGGCCCTCGGCAGGGGGCACGGCGGCGAGACCTGCTTCTCCTGCCACGGCATGCACACGGGCCCGAAGTCGACGCCCGTGGCGGCCGGCGTGGCCGAGGACGGGCGCTGCCTGAGCTGTCACGAGGGCCAGGAGGATCACGGCCACCCGATGTGGGTCGAGGCTGATGACGGCGGCGACGGCAAGGTGGGCTGTTGGGACTGCCACCAGCCGCACAGCAGCGCCGAGGCGCTCCCCGCCAAGCGCGACTTCGGCGCCACTTGCACGGCCTGTCACGCCGAGGAGGCCGCGCTCCTGGGCGGGCCGCACGACGGCACCGTGAACCCGGTCGACGGCGAGCGCAAGGCCTGCGTGACCTGCCACGCGCCCCACACCGAGGCGACCACCGACCACCCGGACGCGAACCCAGCCAGCGCCCGGTGCTTGGACTGCCACGAGGACGACCTGGCGGCGTGGACCCACTCCACCAGCCTGCTGACGACCACCTCGGGCTTGACCTTCGAGGTCCCGGGCCCCTCGCCCTACTTCGACAAGAAGGGACAGCGCACCCAGCGCAAGGGCGAGCTCACCTGTCAGACCTGTCACGACCAGCACAGCGACAGCGAGCGCTTCCTGCGGCCCGAGGAGCAGCTGGTGCCCTACTGCGGCGTCTGCCACGGGAGCGACGGGGACCAGGCCTTCCGGGGCTTCCATGACCCCGAGGTGCGCAAGAAGCTGCTGGAGTGAGGCGGGCCCTCAGCGAGCGCCCAGCTCCCACCAGACCAGGCCATCCTCGCTGCCCGAGGGCGGGCCCAGCGCCTGCTTGAGGCCGGCGATCAGCTTGCCGCGGTCGTCCTCGTCCGGCGTGTCCACCACGACGAGGGCGAAGCCCTGGCCGATCAGCAGGGACCGCACGTCCTGCTCGCACAGGCCGCGCTCCAGCTCCACGCAGTCCACGGCCAGGGCCACGTCACCCTGGGGCGCCGGGTTCACCCCCGGCAGATCCGACACGGCGCGGCCGTGCACGGCGTGGCCCGCCAGCCTCTCGGGGTGGTTGGCGATCAGCCCTCGGCCCCGGGTGGGCAGGTGCAGGACGGCGCCGTCGGGGGCCTCGGCCCAGCTCGACCAGGCTCGCGTGGGCAGCTCGACGGTGGGCCAGGGGACCCCGTAGACCGAGACCGTGCGTCCCGTGTCCAGCGCACCCAGCAGGACCAGCGGGACCAGCCACCGCCAGCCGACGCGCGCCGAGCCCAGCAGCAGCCCCAGGGCCAGGTGGCCCACCACCATCGCTCGGTAGTAATGGCCGCCTCGGGCCAGCGGGAGCTCCAGAAGCTGGAGCAGCGCCGCGGGGAGCCAGACCTGGTGGCCGGACACCGTGAGCAGCTGCTCGTACCAGGCCAGAGCGGGCCCCAGCGCCAGGAACACGCCGAGCAACAGGGGGACCAGCGCCTCCTTGCGCCAGCGTCCCAGGGCCAGCGCGCCGCCCAGGAAGACCAGGCCCAGATAGGGCACGTGCATCAGCGGCGGGTCGCAGCGACGGTCGGGGCGCCCCCAGAGGAGCGTGTCCAGATCGGCCACCGGCATGGGGTGCCCGATCAGCGGCGGGTGCCGGTCGGTGTAGGCGGGCTGGAAGATCGAGCCGAGCTCACCGACGGCCAGGGGGTCCAGGTAGGCCCGCGCCATCAGCAGGGCCGCCAGCGCCAGGGCCGAGCCGGCCAGCAGGCGCCTCCAGTCCGGGCGCCTCAGCCACAGGAGCCAGGGCACCAGCAGGCCCGCGAACATCGCCGCGTAGGGGCTGGTGCAGGCCCCGAGCAGCCACAGCGGCAGCACCGCGAGCAGCCGGGTCCAGCGGCCCTCGAGCGCCCAGATCAGCACCCAGAGCAGCAGCGGCAGGACCCAGGCCTGGGCCTTCTCGATCTGCCCCGAGGCCGCCATCGCCAGGGTGGTCGGGCTCAGCGCGTAGAGCACCGCGCCCGCCAGGAGCGGCTGAAGCTGGACCCGCGGCAGCAGCCGCCGGCCGAGCAGGACCAGGGCTGGCGCACCCAGCGCGGGCCCCAGCCAGGAGGCCAGGTTGGTCATCGCGACGGCGCCCAGCAGCCGCGAGGGCAGCATCAGCAGCAGGTGGCTGCCCCAGCCCAGCCAGGCGGCCTCGCGGTCCAGGGGGAAGCCGGCCCGGTCCGTGACGCCCGGCCAGTGGCCCGAGAGCAGGCTGTCGGCCAGCACCTGCAGGGACCAGGCGTGGCCACCCTGGAAGGCGTTGTGCAGCAGCCGCGCGTCAGGGTCTGCGAGCCAGCCCAGGTGGAACGGCGAGGTGAGCAGCAGGGCCAGCGCCAGGGCCAGGCCCTCGAGGCGGCCCGCGCGCGTCACTCGGGCTCGCCCCGGAGGAGCTCACGGATCTTGCCGATCCGTCGGACCAGGGGCACGAAGCCCGTCACCAGGGGAGGCAGGGTGTTGCTGCACCAGGACAGGGCCGTGAAGGCGAGCGCCTGGGCCTCGGTGACCCCGAAGAAGCCCAGCACGAAGATCGAGGTCGCGGCGGTGCCCGCGGCCATGGTCGGCGGCAGGACCACGGCGGCCACCGATCCGATGGCGATGACGCCGCAGGCGGCGATGAGGGGGTAGTCCAGCTCCAGGCCCAGCGCGGGGAAGAGGGCCGAGAAGCTGGCCACGACCAGGCCGACGTGCACCACCGCCAGCGCGACGTTGGCGATCATGTGGCCCCAGGCGGTCAGCCCCTCGCCGGTGGAGACCACGGTCTGGCGCAGCAGCTGCAGGGGGCCCGGGCGCTTGGGGGCCTCGGTCATCTCGGGCTTGCTGCCGAGCCGCCGGCCGACGAAGACCAGCCCCACCGCCCCGAAGACCGCCGCGAGCACGGCCAAGGTCAGCCAGCTCTTGGCCTCGGCGGTCTCGGCGGTGCCCAGCATCTCCTCCCAGCGCGAGGCGCCGAAGACCAGCACACCCAGGGTGAAGGCGCCGAAGACGGCGGCCTCGAGGAAGCCCGTGATGCCCACCGCGGCGGCGGCCGAGGGCGTGGGGATCTGGAGCTCCTGGCGGAGCAGCCCGACGCAGATCAGGTCGCCGCCCCGGACGGGCAGCACCGAGTTCGCCAGCCCCGAGACGTAGCCGATGACGGCCACCCTCCAGAGCGACGCCGGGTGGTGGGCGCGGACCGCGATCCACAGCCGCACCTCGTGCAGCGTGAGCCCCGCCAGCTTCAGCGTGAAGGCCAGCGCGACCCAGCGCAGGTCGGCCTCGAGGACCGCCGCGAACACGCGGTCCAGCTCCGCGTCGTGAGCCAGCAGCACCAGCACAGCGATCGAGGCCGACAGCTGCAGGGGCAGCTTCCACCAGGGCGCGGTCCGGGCTGTGCCCTTGGGCTGACTCACAGGCGCGACTCGCAGTCCACCGAGAGCTGGAAGGCGCCTTCCTTGCCGTACTTGCCGTCGACGGCGAGCAGGTAGGTGCGCGGGTGGTTCGCGGTCACCAGCGTGGTCTCGCCGCCGCCGGGGTGGACGTCGGCGTTGCACTCGGTGACGGCGTTGGCCGTCGTGGGGCAGTCCTCGTGCGGCCAGGACACCGTGAACAGGTCCAGGTCCTCGCAGGGGCTGACGAGCCGGACCCGAGCGACCTGCATGGGCTCGAGGTGTAGACGGAAGACCCGCTCGCGGCCGTCCCAGTCCTTGTGGATGGGGTGGCAGAACCACTCGCGGTACTCGTCGTTGCTCCAGCTGGACACGCCGTGGCTGGTGTGGCCCTGGACCTGCTCACCGCAGCGCAGGACCTGCTCGCCGCAGTTGCGGCTGTTGTCTTCGTCCCAGGCGTCCAGGTCGCACTCCAGGCTGCTGCTGGCCTGCACCCGGTCCACGGTCTCCCGCATCGGAGTCAGGACCCGGTCCTGCAGGGCGTCGCAGGCCACCAGCGAGAGGAGCAGCAGCGGCTCAGCCCTGCTCGAGCGGTCCGCCGGCGTCGGTCCAGCCCGCCAGCCCACCGTCCAGGAACTTCACCTCGTCGAAGCCGCGGCGGCGCAGGAACAGGGCCGCCTTCAGGCCGTTGTCGCCGGTGTCGTCGTAGCAGACCAGCAGCCCCTGCGGGGGCAGCTCGGCCAGGCGGATCATCACCTCGACCAGCGGCATGTGGATCGCGCCGGGCAGGTGGCCGCCCTTGTAGAGCTCGGCCGCGCGCACGTCCAGGTAGGGGCCCTTGCAGCCCTGGAGCTCGTCGGCGCTCATGGCCAGCTGCTCGGCCGGGATGTCGGCCAGCTCGTGGTCGGGGATGGTGTCCTTGACCACGGTGGTCTGGTTGGCGGCCTCGCGCGCCGCCGCCTCGGCCTGCGCCTGGGCGTCGTCCTCCTGGATGCGACGGCCGACGTAGCGGGCCAGGCGCAAGGGCAGATCGGTCAGGGTCTTGAGCATCTCCCCAGCTTAGTGCTTCAACCGCCCGCTGGCCCAGGTGAGCTCGCGGACGCGGTGGGCCAGGGCCTCGTCGGGCGGCTTTCGCAGCCTCCAGGCCCAGTTCCCTGCCGCCAGGCCCGGCACGTTGAGGCGAGCCTCGTTGCCCAGCCCCTGCAGGTCCTGAAGCGGCGCGATCGCGTCTCGAGCGACAGAGAGCCAGGCCAGGCGGACCAGATCCCAGGCGGCCTGGTGGCCGTCGCTGCCGCAGAGCACGCGCAGTCGGTGGCGACAGCCCTCGTCGGTCCCGGCGTACCAGCCCGCGGCCGTCTCGTTGTCGTGGGTCCCGGTGTAGGCGACCCAGCCGCTGCCCTCGAACATCTGCGGCAGGAAGCTGTGCTGCATGTCGTCGTCGCCGAACGCGAACTGCAGGACCTTCATGCCCGGGGCGCCCAGGCCCTCGCGCAGGGCCTCGACCTCGGGCGTGATGATGCCCAGATCCTCGGCGATCAGCCGCTCGGGGGAGATGCCCATGGCCCGGAAGAGCGCCAGTCCAGGGCCCTCGACCCAGACCCCTTCCATCGCGGTCTCGGCCTCTCGCGGGACCGCCCAGGCCGCCTGGAAGCCCCGGAAGTGGTCGATGCGGACCCTGTGCACGTGGCCCAGGACGCGCTCCATGCGCTGGGTCCACCAGCGGTAGTCCTCGTCCGCCATCGCGTCCCAGTCGTAGTGCGGGTTGCCCCAGAGCTGGCCGGTGGCGCTGAAGTAGTCGGGGGGCACGCCCGCCCGGACCGAGGGCCGCCCGTCGGGCTCGAGCCGGAACAGGTGGCGGTCGACCCAGGTGTCGCAGCCGTCGCCGGAGACGAAGATCGGCAGGTCACCGATCAGCTGCACGTCGAGCCCGTCGGCCTGGGCTCGGAGCGCGCTCAGCTGGCGGTCCAGCAGGAACTGAAGGGCCAGCGCGCGCTGGAAGGCGGGGGTGGCCTCGACGGCCGCCAGGGTGTCCCGGTCCCGCTCGGCGAAGGGCGAGGGCCAGTCCCACCAGCCGCCGCCCAGCTGCTCCACCAGCGCCGCGTAGAGGGCCCAGTCCCGGGCCCAGTCCTGGGTGCAGGCCCAGGCGCGCAGCTCCTTTGGGGCCTTCTTCACCAGCGCCGAGGCCGCCCCATCCAGCAGGGGGCGCTTCCAGGCGTCCACCAGCTCCCAGTCCACCTCGCCTTCGCTCAGCGGCATGGTCGGGAGATCGATCAGGCCGTCCGCGGCCAGGTCCTCGAGGCTGAGCAGCGCTGGCTCGCAGGCCAGGGCCGAGGGCGAGGCGTAGGGTGAGTTCCCAGGCCCCAGCGGGTTCAGCGGCAGCCACTGCCAGGTCCGCAGCCCGGCCTCGTTCAGCCAGCCCAGGAACTCCCGGGCCGAGGGCCCCAGATCGCCGATGGGCCCTCGGGACGGCAGCGAGCTGAGGTGAAGCAGGACGCCGGCTCGGCGCATCGGGACTCCGGGGCTGGGTGGGAGGGACCGGTGGAGGCCGCGGCGAGCACGCGTCAAGCCCTCGCAAAGGACCTCTCGAGGGCGGAACCGGTGACGGACGGGCGGGTCGATCCGCGCATGTCACGAGCACGCAGCCCCAGCAACCGGCACCTCTTCGCCATGCCGGTGATGAGCCTGGTGGCGGTGCTGGTGCCCTTGCTGGCGATGGGCGCGGAGTTCGCGCGCGTGGCCGTGGTCGAGACCACGCTCCCCCCGATGTGCAGCTGCGGTCACCGCGACCCGGACCCCAGCCTGAGCTTGACGCTGTTCGTGCACGAGTGGGGGTCGAGGTCGCAGGCGACGACCCC
>CALGIB010000758.1 GCA_937915955.1 uncultured Pseudomonadota bacterium | reverse complement strand
GACGCAGATGAAGCGGTTCTTGTGGCAGAACTTCGCGCCGGGCACGCCGGTGAGCTGGACCAGATCTTCGTCCACCAGGCCGGCCCAGGCCTCGGGCAGCGGGCGCTTCTTGTCGAAGCTGCCGCGGGCGGGCGGGATGGCGACCACCCGCCAGGTCTCGCCGTTGAGGTCGGGCTGGAGCACGAACTCGGTGGAGTGCTCGGCGCCGCCCAGATCGAAGTAGGGCCCCTTCCAGTCGAACCAGGTGTGCAGCAGCAGCAGGTTGCTGGCCCGCCCCTCGGCCTCGCGCATCGCCCGCTCGATGCGAACCCTGTCCTCGAAGCGGGCCTCGAGCTCGCGGACCAGACCCTCGACCACGCCCAGCGCCATCTCGCCGGCGCGCAGGAAGGCGGCGTCGAACGCGGGCAGGCTCGAGCAGCCCTTGTTGTAGAGGTCGACCAGCACCGCGAAGCAGGGTGTGGCGGGGTCGGGTTGACGGCGCCCGGTGTCCACCTCGTCCACGTAGTCGACCAGCGAGCGGCGCAGGTGGCTGGCCAGGTCCGGGCCGAGGTGGCGCTCCTGCTCCATCCAGTTCAGCACCATGCCCGCCGAGGACAGGGGGCCCTGGTAGCCCTTCTGGTGGTGATCGAAGCGGCAGGTGGCCGGATCGAAGACGCCGCCGACGTCAAAGACCAGGTCCGCGGCCTCGAGCAGCTCGGGCTGACGGGCCCGGACCAGCCGCGCGTCCGGGGCCAGGAAGCGCCGGATCAGCGCCCAGGCCAGGACATCGTCTGCGTGGAACTTGCCGTAGTGGGTGGCGACGGTGATCGGCATCGACCCCGCCTAACCGGTGCCCTGTCGGCGGCCTCAGCGAGAGGCAAGCGCCTCGGCCGGGGGCTCCTCGGTGTGGCAGCTCTCGACCACGGCCAGTCGGCCCTCCATCGCCACGAGATCGACGTTCTGCTGATCCTGCAGGGCGGCCTGCTCCAGGCGAGCCTGGTTGATGTTGACGACCATGTCAGCGCGCATCTGCCAGGTCATGGCCAGGTTGGCGCCCAGGAGCGCGACGATGAAGCCCAGGAGCAGCGCCCGGGCGACGAAGGTGCGCTTGGCCTCTCGTCGCTGGTAGTACTCGAGCCGGCGGAGTTCTTCGCTGAGGTCAGACATCGCTCGTTCTCCTTGGATTCAACTGGACTTTCGGCGAGTGTCAAGCGTATGTCAAGCCCTTTTGGGCGTCGGCTGGATAGGGGTGGAGATGGATGACCTGCCTCAGGCCTCGCCCCTGGTCCGGGGGATCTTCATCGGCTTGCCGGTGGTGATGGCGCTGCTCTTGGCGGTCGCGGTGCACGTCCAGGCTCGGTTGGGCCCGCCGGCGGCGCTGGCGCTGGCTCTCTGGATGGGCCTGACGGGCGCGCTGGCCTCCTCGGGGCTGCTCTTCCACTTCGACCCCCCGCGCATCGTCGCCCTCTTCGCGCTGACCCTGGGGGTGGTCGCCTGGTCCTGGCGGGCGCGCTGGGGAGAGGCCCTGAGTGGCCTGCCGCTGGGGCTGCTGGTCGGCTTCCAGTGCTTCCGGATCGTCGTGGAGATCGGCATCCACCAGGCCGCCCTCGAGGGCATCGCGCCCAGGGTGATGACCTGGGAGGGGCAGAACCTGGACATCGTGACGGGCGTGAGCGCGCTGCTGCTGGCCCCCTTCGCCAGCCGCCTTCCGAGCTGGGTCCTGCGGGGCTGGAACGCGATCTGCGCGGGCATCCTGGTGGTGGTCCTGGTCACGGCCGTCCTGGCCACGCCGGGGCCTCTGCGCCTCATCGAGACCCAACCCAGCAACGCCTGGGTCAGCACCTTTCCCTTCGTGTGGCTGCCGACCGTGCTGGTGCTCGTCGCCTTGGTCGGGCACGTGGTCCTGGCGCGAAGGCTGGCGCGGCGGGGGGACAGGGACGGCCTGCGGTAGCGGGCCGCGGGGTCCGAGGTGTCGAATCGACATGCCCTAATGGAGGCTCGATGCTGCTCACCGCGCTCCTCGGCTCGGCCCTGGCCCAGGACACCCTCACCAGGACGTTGCCCGCGTCCATGCCCAGCCTGCGGGTGGTAGCCCCTCACAGCCGCGTCACGGTGCGCTCTGATCCGGGAGCCGGTCAGACGGTCGTCTACGCCACCCCGGTGCGCTGGAGCGAGGGCTGCTCGCTGGATCTGGACGGCGACAGCCAGGAGGCGGTGGCCACGGTGCGCGTGCCCGAGACGGGTGCGGTGCCGCGCTGCCGCACCGACCTGGAGATCGTCCTGGCCGGGCGGACCGAGGTGGAGCTGGACCTGGACCGAGGCCGGGTGGTGCTGCTGGGCCCCTCGGCTCCCGTGCAGGTTCGGCTCGGGACCGGTCGCGTGGAGGGGCAGCTGGCCTCGTCCGGTGGTCGCTTCGAGGTCGAGCGCGGGCGCGTCGACCTGAACGGGCTGCGAGACCCGGTGAGCGCCGAGGTGGGGCTGGGCGCGGTCGTGATCGAGCTCGAGGAGGCCCTGGCGGGCACGGTCGAGGCGCGCGTAGGCGTGGGTCGAGTGCGGGTGCGCTACCCCTACGGGACCTGGCTGGACAAGGACGTCGAGGCCGCGGTGGGGCGGGTCTGGACGGCCATCCCCAGCCGCTCCAGCAGCCCGAGCCGGCTCCTCGCGAGGGCCGGGCTGGGATCGGTGCGGGTCGAGACGGTGCTGACGGACGAGCTCGCCCCCGAGGTCGCCGGGCGCTGAGGCTCAGTCGAGCACGAGCAGGGTCTGCAGCGCGTGGGCGGCGGCCTTTCCGGACTGCTCGAAGCGCAGGCGGTCCACGTTGTCCAGGTTGTCGCAGAGCTGGTGGTAGCAAGGGTCCAGGGCCTCGCCCGCGGTGCCGCCGTAGCGCTCGGCCTGGGCCGGCGTCTTGGTCTCGTAGGCGCCCGTGAAGATGCCGCTGGTGGGCACGCCCAGCTCCAGGAAGCCCCAGCTGTCGGTGGGCGCCCAGGGCTGGGTCTCCTCCCAGTCCAGGCCCTGCAGCTCGTAGCCCTCCTCGAGCGCCCGCTCGAAGGCCGCGCTGCCCTCGGGGGCCCACTCGCCGGTGCTGCCGTCCCCGTCGTAGAGGAAGGGCACGCCGTTGGGCGAGGCGACCATGTCGTAGTTCCAGTAGCCCTCGATGTGGTCGAGCTCCTGCTCCGGCAGCTCGTCCAGCCAGGCGAAGCTGCCCAGCAGCCCGTACTCCTCGCCGTCCCACAGGGCGAAGCGCAGCTTCTGCTCGGGATCCAGCCCCAGCTCGACCACCAGCTCGGCCAGGGTGAGCACCAGGGCCGAGCCGCTGCCGTTGTCGTTGAGGCCGGGGCCGGCGAGCACCGAGTCGAGGTGGGCGCCCACCATCTGCACGCGCTCCGGGTCGCCGCCCGGGCTCTCGGCCAGGATGTTCGTCAGGATGAGCTCCTGGATCTCGGCCTCGATCTCGAGGGCGACCTCGAGGCTGCCGTCCTCGGCCTGGTCGGCCAGCTGCACGCCCAGCGCGTAGGAGAGCCCCAGCACCGGCAGCTCGGACTGGCCGCCCAGGCTGCTGACGATGGGACCCTGGCGGTCGGGCTGGCCCTCGTTGAAGATGAGCACGGCGCTGGCGTCGGCGTCCTCGGCGTTCTGGACCTTCTGGGCGAAGGTGCAGGTGCCGCGCTGGACGAGCGCGACGTGACCGGCGGGGAAGCCGTCCCAGTCGCTGGCCTGGCAGCCGCTGGTGCTGCTGTTGGCCTCCTCGCCCGGGGGGAGCTGGAGATCCACGACGCTCACGGGTGCGGTCACGCGGCCCTCCGCGCTGCCTCCGAAGACCCCCCAGCTGGCGTCGCGCTCGTGCACGGCGGCCTCGGGCGTCACCGTCTCGAAGCTGGCGTCCGTGACGACCCGGTCCTCGACGACGTGCAGGTCCTCCCAGACCTCGTAGCCGGCGGCCTCCAGCACCTGGACCGCGTAGTCGCCCGACTCCAGCTGGCCCTCGGTGGTCCAAGCGCGGGTGTCGTTGCTGGACGCGCCGATCTCGGCCAGGGCCTCGAGGTGGCCCATGAGGCGCTCTTCGGTCAGGGCCTCGGCCAGCGTGACGGGCGGATCGCTGTCCTCGGGCTCGGCGCTGTCGCGGAGCTCGGGCTCGGAGGTGGTCGAGGCAGCGGGGACCGTGGCCTCGCAGGCCAGCAGCAGCGTCAACAGGGAGGGCATGCCTTCATGGTGGCCCAGAGCTGGAGGCCTGCGAACGGGGCCTTGTGCGATTCGCGTCAACTATGCTGTGCGATCCCGCCCGCCCGGGCGCGGCGTTCACGCGTCCAGGGTGTCCTCGAGGTAGAGCAGGAGCGCGTGCACGATGTCGAGCCGCGTGAGGATGCCGACCGGGTGTCCCTGCTGGTCGGCGAGGGGGAGGCAGCCCACCTTGAGGTCGGCCATCTGTGTGGCGGCGGCGTTCGCCATCACGCCCGGGGCTGCGGCGTGGACGACACCCAGGCGTGGGATCTCGGCCACCGTCGCGTAGGTCTGCTCGCCGCGGAAGGCGACCGCCAGGTCCTGGTGGGAGAGCACGCTGCGGATGCGGTTCTGGTCGTCGATCACGATCAGGTGGCGGATGCCGTGCTCCTCCATCGAGGCCCAGGCCTCGTCCGTGCCGGTGTCCATATGGACGGTGACGACCGAGGTGGTGGCCTCGTCCTCGAGGCCCAGGTCCTCGGGCAGCACGCGGGACGCCACGATGACGGCGTCGTGCTCGGTCACGATGCCGCGGACGTGGTCCCCGTCCTGGATGACGACGACGTGGAGCTCGTCCTCGATCAGCTGGTTGAGCACGCGCAGCACGGACACGCCCATGTCCAGCGGCGCGATCTCCGTCCGCATCACGTCCGAGGCCATGACGGCCTTGTCGTCGGGATCGTGGGGCTCCCACCGGTCCTGGTCCACGCCCGCCATCGCGCCGCGGCGGAACAGATCGTCTTCGGTGAGCAGCCCCATCAGCTTGCCGTGGTCGTCGACGACGGGCAGCTGACGCACCTGCTGGTCCAGCATCAGCCGGCCGCAGCGGGCCAGCCCGGTGTCGCTGGGGACGAGGATCGGGGCTCGGGTCATGAAGTCGGCGGCGGTCTTCACGGTCTGCTCCTGGCGTTCGTGGGTCCTATCACGAGCAATCGGCGTGCCAGCCGCGAAGCAGGGCGCGGATCGCCTCGGCCTGGACCAGGTCGGCGTCCGGGCCCTGTCTCTGCTTGCGAAGGTGATGGGCCCCTCGGACGCTCGCCCAGAGCACGTGGGCGCGGACTCGGGCGTCGCCCGGTGCCAGCCGGCCGGCCTGGACCGCGTCCTGGAGGAGGGCCGCGCAGCGCTCGAGGATGGGGTCGATGGCCTGGCGGACCTGGGCGGCCTGTTCGTCGTCCAGCACGCGGCTGGGGTCGGACAGGCTGCGGTCCACCAGGGCGAAGAGCGAGGGCTCGGCCAGGGCGAACGCGCGCCAGCTGCCGAAGGCCAGCTCGATCCGGACCAGGGGGTCCTGGCCCCGCTCGATCCGCTGCTCGAGCAGCCGCGAGAGGGTCTGCACGGCCTTGACCTGCAGGCCGGCGAGCAAGGCCTGCTTGCCGGGGAAGTAGCGGTAGACCGCGCCGACGCTGGCGTCCATCTCGGCCGCGAGGGTCTGCATGGTCAGGCCGTCCAGCCCCTCGTGGCGCACCAGCCCGTCGGCGGCCCGGAGGATCTCGTCGATCCGGTCGAGGCGCTTTCTTTGCCGCCGGTTCAGGTTCGGACTATCGTGAATCACGTTCACAGTATGAACCAGATTCACTGAACCTGTCCAGGAGCTCACCGATGTTCGATCTCGTGATTCGCGGCGGCACCGTCGTCGACGGCACCGGCGCCGCCCCCTTCCGCGCCGACGTGGCGGTCCAGGGCGGTCGCGTCGCCGCAGTGGGCCTGGATCTGGGCCCGGCCACGGAGACGCTGGACGCGACGGGCTGCATCGTCACCCCCGGCTTCGTGGACATGCACACGCACTACGACGCCCAGGCCACCTGGGACCCGTACCTGTCGCCCAGCTCCTGGCACGGCGTCACGACGGTCGTGATGGGCAACTGCGGGGTGGGTTTCGCCCCCGCTCGTCCGGACAAGCACGATTGGCTGATCGGTCTGATGGAGGGGGTCGAGGACATCCCCGGCAGCGCGCTGCACGAGGGCATCCAGTGGGGCTGGGAGAGCTTCCCCGAGTACCTGGACGTGCTGGACTCGGTGCCTCACGCGATCGACGTGGCCACGCAGATCCCCCACGGGGCGCTCCGGGCCTACGTCATGGGCGACCGCTGCGAGGACGACCAGGCCAACGAGCAGGACATCGCCGAGATGGCCCGGCTGGTCGAGCAGGCGCTGGCGGCGGGGGCCCTGGGCTTCTCCACCAGCCGCACCCTGCTGCACAAGTCGGTAGAGGGCGTGCCGGTGCCCGGCACCTTCGCCACCCGGGACGAGCTCTTCGGCATCGGGGCTGCGCTCCAGCGGGCCGGCACCGGGGTGTTCCAGTGCGCGATCGAGCACCTCAACGTGCCCGAGGAGATGGCCTGGATGAGCGACCTCGCGCGGGAGACGGGGCGGCCCGTCAGCTTCAACCTGTCCCAGACCGACCACGCCCCCCAGCTCTGGAAGGCCCTGGTCGAGCAGCTCGACGCCGCCGCGGCCGAGGGGCTGCCGCTCTACGCGCAGGTGGCGGGGAGGGCCATCGGCATCGTCATGAACTGGCGGCTCACCGCTCACCCCTTCCGGCTGCACCCCGCCTTCCACAAGCTGGTCTGGGACGACCCGCCCTGGGACACCGTGGTCGAGCGGCTCAAGGACCCGCAGGTCATGTGCAGCATCGTCGAGGACACGCCGATCACCCTGGGCGAGTTCGAGGCCTACGTGACCCGCAGCTTCGACAAGATGTACCGGATCGGCGCGGACCCCGACTACGAGCCGGACCCCAGCCA
>CALGIB010000757.1 GCA_937915955.1 uncultured Pseudomonadota bacterium | reverse complement strand
GACGGCCTGCACGCGGGCCAGCTCGCTGTTCTTCTCGTTCACCTGGCCCAGCAGCCAGGCGTGCATCTTCTCGCAGGCGGCGGCCTCGGCCATGGTCTTGGCGGGGCTGCCGGACTCGGCGAGGGCCTGCTGCAGCTTGGTCTCGTCGATGGTGACCAGCGCGCTCAGGTGCTTGCGCGCGTCCCCGATCACCACGAACTGGCTGATCACCGGGATGCCCTTCATCAGGCCCTCGATCACGTTCGGCGCGATGTTCTCGCCGCCAGCCGTGATGATGAGCTCCTTCTTGCGGCCCGTGATGTACACGAAGCCGTTGTCGATCTTGCCCAGGTCGCCCGAGTGCAGCCAGCCGTCCTTGTCGATGGCCTCGGCCGAGGCCTCCTCGTTCTTGTAGTAGCCCTTCATGACGTGGCGCCCGCGCATGCAGATCTCGCCGTCGTCGGCGATCTTGATCTCACCGCCGGGCAGCACCCAGCCGACCGAGCCGGTGCGGTACTTGGTGGGCAGCGAGAGCGTGGCGGGCCCGGTGCACTCGCTCATGCCGTAGACCTCCATGATCGGGATGCCCAGGCTGAGGAAGAACTCCAGGGTGTCCTTGGAGATGGGCGCGGCGGAGGTGATCTGCACCCGGCACTGGTCCAGGCCCAGGGCCTCGCGCACCTTGGAGAAGACCAGCTTGTTGGCCAGGCCCGTCAGCAGGGGAGGGGGCTCGCCGGCCTGGCTGGCGTAGCCGGCCTTCAGCCCGACGCCCTTGGCCCAGAGCGCGATCTTCTTCTTCATGTTGCTGTTGCCGGCGGCCGAGGCCACCATCTTCGCGGCGATCTTCTCCCAGACCCGGGGCACGCCCAGGAACAGGGTGGGGCGCACTTCCTTGAGGTTCTCGCCCAGCTGCTCGATGCTCTCGGCGAAGTACGTCGTGCCGCCGCAGACCACGGGGAAGTGCATCGACACCACCTGCTCGGCGATGTGCGAGAAGGGCAGGTAGGACAGCAGGCGCTCCTGCTCGACGTGGCCGTGCCCGGCGATGGTCTCGTAGGCGGCCTTGGCGGTGAACGTGATGTTGTCGTGGCTGATCATCACGGCCTTGGGCATGCCGGTGGTGCCCGAGGTGTAGATGAAGGTGCAGACCTCGTCGGGGTCCTGGTCGGCGATCACGGCGTCCAGCTGCTCGTCGCTGACGTTGTCACCCAGCGCCATGAACTCGGACCACGAGCAGGCGTACTCGGCGTCGTCCTGGCTGTCGTCCATCAGGACCAGGGTCTTGCACTTGGGCAGGTCGTGCCAGATCTCGTGGAACTTGGCGGCCTGCGACGCGTCCTCGCAGAACGCGATGCTGCTGTCGCTGTGCTCGGCGATGTACTGGCACTGGACCGGCGAGTTGGTCGTATAGATGCCCGCCGGGAAGCCCCCGGCGTAGATGGCGCCGATGTCCGCGATGGACCACTCGGGGCTGTTGTAGGCGATGATCGACACGCCGGTGTTCTTCTCGAGGCCCAGGTGCAGCATCGCCTTGGCGGCCTGGCGCACCTGCTGCAGGTACTGGGCCCAGGTCGTGGTCTGCCAGGTGCCGCCGCGCTTCACCTTCAGCGCCGGCTTGGTGGCGTGGGTCTTGGCGGTGTTGTCGAAGACCTGCATCACGGTCAGCTTGGGCGTGCTCATGGAAAACCTCGGTTTTGGCGGGCTCAGGCCCGGGAACTTGCGGGGTTTAGCCTGACGATTCAGGCTTGGCGAGCCGCTGACACCCGCCCCCCTCGGCGCTGACATCGTGCCCGGCGTGCTCTCCCTGATCCACCTCCTCAGCGGCCCGGCTCTGGCGGCCGACGGCGTCTTCGAGTTCGGCGGCGGCTACGGCTGGGGCGACTCGGTCCCCACCGTGATGCGGACGCGTGACGACGAGGCCTTCACGTTCATCCCCGGCGACCACTTCAGCGCTCGGGCGGGCGGCTCCGCGCGGCTCAACGAGCGCCTGGAGCTGGGGGGCGCGGTCGTCTTCGACATGCCTGACTACGCGATCCTCTACTCCGATCGCGGGCCCTCGCTGGGTCAGCTCGGCGGCTACCAGGTCACGCCCTTTGCGCGGGTGAGGCAGCCGCTGGGTGAGTACTTCAGCGTGTACGGCAGCGTCTACGCGGGCGCGACGATGTACTCGAACTTCACGATGGGGCTGGAGGCCGAGAGCAAGGCGCTGGATACCATGCGTTGGCTGCCGACGGCCAGCGGCGCTGCGGGCTTCACCTTGAGCGGCTTCACCGAGTACGACTTCTTCCTCGAGGCCTCCGGGACCTGGCAGGGGGCCTTCACCAGCGACGAGGAGCGCGAGATCTTCGCCACGGCCAGCACGCACGCGCCCATCCAGGCCGGGCATATCGCCGAGGGCGGCGTGCCGTTCAAGTACCGGGTCATGTTCGGCGTCTGGATCTGGGGCCGCTGAGCTCCCTCAG
>CALGIB010000756.1 GCA_937915955.1 uncultured Pseudomonadota bacterium | reverse complement strand
GCTCCAGCCAATAGACGCGCTCGCTCCGATAGACGAACTTGTCGACCGGCAGCTCTACACCCCAGACCTCCTGGCCGTCCGGATCGATCTCGAGCACCTGAGCCACCTGCTCGTCGGCGCGGTCGCCCCCAGCCGTCACGAGCACGTTGCCGTTGGGCAGGCGGTCCGCCTCGCCCATGCTCAGCAGGCTCCAGCCAAGATCCCAGGTCCAGCTGATCTCGGCCGTCTTCGCCTCGATGTCCAGCGCGTACTCGACGACCCGCGTCCGCTTGCCAGCGTCGTTGCCGTTGTCGACCAGCAGCAAGCGGTCGCCGTCGAGCCGCGCCGCGTGCTGTGAGCTGAACCAGTCTCCGGCCGAGAGCTCGAAGTCGCCCTCCTCGCCCACCGTCCAGAGGAGGTCGCCCGTGGCGCGATCGATCGCGAGGATCTGGTTCTGGTGCCGCAGCGACACCAGGATCACGGTCTCGTCCTCGAGCAGCTGCAGCGAGTTGGCGTGGGTCCAGCTGTAGATGTCGCCCTTGCCCAAAACCTGGGACAGTCCGCCCGGGTAGCGCTCGGTGTCGAGGTGATCGAAGGTGTTCCACTCCCAGACGATCTCGCCCTCGGGGTCCACCTCGACGATGGCGTCGCCGGTCACGGTCACGACGCCGCCGAAGCGCTCGACGTAGATCTCGCGGGTGTCGCCGAGCAGCCCCAGGGTGTTGCCGTCGCTCAGCCTCACCGCCTCGTGGTGCATGCGGATCGGCGCGGCGACCAGGGACAGCAGCTCGCCCCGACGCGAGACGGTCTCGACGTCGCCCGTGAACACGATCAGCTCGTCGCCGACCACGTCCACGAAGCGGTCCTTCTCGGCGCGGTCCAGCGCCTCGGGGGTGTACTCCCAGACCACCTGACCGTCCGAGTCGAGCCCGACCAGGTAGGCGCCCTCGAGCACCTCCTGCTTGCCCTTGGGAGCCGGCGCGACCAGCGTGATGCCCGTGGTCGAGCCCGAGGCCGTGGCCTCGACGACCGGCGCGGTGGCAGCCCCGGTGGTGAACACCTGCGTGTCGCCCTCGACCCGGGAGCCGTCCGCGAGCTCGAGCACCGGGACGAGGTCGTAGTCGTGCTCGGCGCGCATGCCCAGGACCTCGATCTCCACGGTCCCGGCGACGACGTCCACCGGGATCGTGCGCTGGGCGTCGACGTCGTCGGACCGAAGCTCGACCCAGAGCCGCCCGTCCTCGGGGGGCTCGACGGTGGCCAGCGCGGCCAGCTCGCCGATCGCCGCGAGCTCCATCGGGAGCTCCAGGTGAACGCCCGGCACCACGCTGTCGTCCGAGGGCGTGTCGTGGGGCTTGTCGCCGTCGCAGCTCAGGGACAGGACCAGCAGCAGCATCAGGTGGCCTGCTGTCGCATCACGCCCAGGACGGCCTCGTGCGAGGCCCCGTTGGTGCCGCAGACGCCGTCCTTGAGCGGATCGTCCTGGTTGAAGCGGTAGCGACGGCCATGTCGGTCGCTGCAGCGCCCGCCCGCCGCGTCCACGATGGCCACACCCCCGGCCAGATCCCAGGCGTTGCGAGGCTTGTTCGTGAAGGTCGCTTCGGCCAGGCCCGCGCCCACCAGGCCGAACTTGTAGGCCACCGAGCCTGTCGGTGTCAGCTTGAGCTGGTCCTTCCAGGCGTCAAACCAGCCCTTCTTCATCTCGGAGCGCGAGCAGACCACCCGCGCCCCGTCCAGATCGGCCTTGTCCGTGGTCGAGCAGGGCTGGCCGTTGTACCAGGCCCCCTGCCCCACGATGCCGCTGAACAGCTCCTTGGTGATGGGGTTGTAGAGCACGCCCACCACCGCGCGGTCGCCCTGGATCAGCGCGACGCTGACCGCGAACTCGGGGATGCCCAGGGTGAACTCGCGCGTGCCGTCGAGGGGATCGACGATCCAGCAAAACTCGCAGTCCAGCCGGCCCTTGTCGTCGCCGGTCTCCTCGGAGAGCCAGCCGGTGCCGGGGAAGGCGTGCTTGAGCCGATCCTCGAGGATCCGGTCGCTGGCCAGGTCCGCGTCGGTCAGCGGGTTGTCGCCGCCGCCCTTGTCTCGGAGCGTGTATTCGCTCTCGTAGAAGCCCTCGATGGCCGCGCCGGCCTCCTTGGCCGCGGCCACGGCGAGGTCATGGGCTTGCTTGAGATCCATCTGTGTCCGTCCGGGAGTGCGGGGGCGCTCAGCCCTAACCGGCCGCGTCGGCCTCCAAGGACAGGATGGGCTCGAACAGTGCGTTCATCAAGGGCAGGTGCGGCTCGAGCTCCTTCATCGCCCAGCGGCTGGCGCGAGCCACGTCGTCCACCTTGGGGACCAGGTTCAGCGGCGAGAGCGTGCGCGAGAGCGGCAGGTAGAGGTTGGCGTAGGGGCGGTTCTTGATGACGTTGGCCCGAGCGACCTGCTGGATCGGGTAGAACACCAGGCTGCTGGGCCGGGGCTGAAAGCAGTCCACCGCGAGGATGAAGGGGTTGCGGTGCCCGCCGGCCACCTCGCCCGCCATGGCGGCCTTGAAGCCGATTCGGGCGGGCACGTTGTTGACCACGCCGCCCTCGGTCAGGCGGGTGATGCCGTGCATCGAGTAGAGCTCGTCGAGCAGGTGCTTCATGCGCTGGTCGTCGCGGTGCACGTCGTAGTGCAGGAGGCCCGGGAC
>CALGIB010000755.1 GCA_937915955.1 uncultured Pseudomonadota bacterium | reverse complement strand
GATGGAGGGCCTGGTCACCGAGACCGAGTCGCTGTACCACTTCATCCAGGTCGTCGTGGAGCCCTTCGGCCAGTGCAAGGAGGCCAACCACCTGTACCTGAACGAGGGCGTGGCCATCCACTCGGTGAAGTGCCTGGACCCGGCGGTCGAGACGCGGGGGTTCTGGTCCTACATGGCCGCTGCGCCGCTGTACCGGGACGACCCGGAGTCCACCGGTGAGGTGCTGATGATCGGCCTGGCGGGCGGCACCATCCCGCGCCAGCTGCTCGAGGCCTTCCCCGACGCCCACGTCGACGGCGTCGAGATCGACGGCGACGTGGTGGCCATCGGCGAGACCTACTTCGACAACGCCGATCCACGGATCACGCCCTACGTCATGGATGGGCGTGTCTTTCTCCAGAGCGTCGACCGTCGCTACGACGTGATCCTGGTGGACGCCTACCGCCAGCCCTACATCCCCTTCCACCTGACGACGGTGGAGTTCTGGACCGAGGTCAGCGAGCACTTGACCGAGGACGGCGTGGTGGCGCTCAACGTGGCCTCGGCCCGAGGGGTCTCGGATGCGCTCGTGCGGCGCATGTACGCCACGCTGCGGAGGGTCTTCCCGGCCGTGCACTACGTCGACGCGACGGCCAGCAACGACATCCTCTACGCGCTCAAGCGCGACAAGCCGCAGACCGTCGCGGACGACCACCTGCAGGCGCTGAAGACCGTGAAGGGCCTGGACCAGATCCGTCCGGTCCTGCGGAAGAAGACCCGGGGGCCGGTCGAGGGCTGGGAGGACGCGATGATCCTGACCGACGATCAGGCCCCGGTCGAGATGATCTGGGACCTGATGGCGCTACAGTACGCGGGATGAGTTCCGATGGGGGAATGCGATGGAGACGCTCGACACGACCCAGATCGCCAACCTCCGCGCGCTCGGGGACGACATCCTGGTGGAGATCCTGCAGGTCTTCCTGGCCAGCTCGCCCACGCAGCTCGCGGGCGTGGCCGAGGGGCTGGACGCCGGGGACCTGGACAAGGTCCGCTACCACGCGCACTCGCTGAAGGGAGCCAGCGCGAACGTCGGAGCCAGCGGCGTCCATGGGGCCGCCAAGGCGCTGGAGTCCGCCGCCCGGGACGGGGACGAGGCGCAGGCCCGCGACCTCCAGGAGGTCCTGACGCTGCGCTACGAGGAGGCGGTCGTGGCGCTCCGGGCCCTGACCTGAGTCGCGCCGCTACTTCATCTGGTTGGCGACGCGCTTGAGCTCACGGAGCGAGGTGATCTCGAGCAGCTTGCCCTTGACCGCGAACTCGCTGAAGCGCTGCGCCTTGCGGAGGACCTCGCCGTACTCGTACAGCTTTCCCCAGGTCTGGTCGTACTTGCGCTGGTTGAAGCGCCGCACGAAGCGGTCGCTGGCCAGCCACTGGACGATCTCCTTGGGGAGGTTGTTGAACAGGCAGAGGAAGAAGAGGAAGTTGACGTAGCTGCCCTTCGGGACGTGGAAGCTGGCCCGGTAGACCTGGTTGTACTCGTCGCTGACGAAGCCGTCCTCGATGCTCTTGTGGAAGAACTCGGTGCCGGGGTAGGCGATGAGGCTGGACGGCAGCAGGTTGTAGGGCGGCGGCAGCGTGCAGATCAGCCGCAGGCCCTTCATCACGTCCTCGGTGGACTCCCAGGGGTTGTCCAGGATGATGTGGTAGTCGGGGACCTGGATGTGGTCCTTATACTTGCTGATGATGTTGACGGCCTTGAGCAGCTGCTCGTTGGTCATGCCGCGCTTGTACATGCGCATCGTCTCGGCGCTGCCGGTCTGGATGCCCAGCTCGGTGAAGCACAGGCCGGCGTCGATGAGCGCGGCGTACTTGGCCTCGTTGATGGTCGTCGGGCTGCACTGAGCGCGGAAGGGGAGGCCGATCTCCTTCTTCCAGTGGTC
>CALGIB010000754.1 GCA_937915955.1 uncultured Pseudomonadota bacterium | reverse complement strand
CAACAGCTACGACCTGGGCGTCGACATCGAGCTCTACGACGTGCTCACGCACCTGAGCTTCGAGCACCCCGAGGTCAAGGCGGTCGTGGTGACCTCTGCCCTGGACCGGGTCTTCTGCTCCGGCGCCAACATCTACATGCTGGCCAGCAGCACCCACCCCTTCAAGGTGAACTTCTGCAAGTACACCAACGAGACGCGCTGCGCGATGGAGGAGCCCGAGATGCCGACCTTCATCGCGGCGCTCAACGGGCCCTGCGCGGGCGGCGGCTATGAGCTGGCCATGGCCTGCGAGGAGATCTACTTGATCGACGACGGCAGCAGCGCCGTGAGCCTGCCCGAGGTGCCGCTGCTGGGCGTGCTCCCCGGCACCGGCGGCCTGACCCGGCTGGTGGACAAGCGCCGCGTCCGGCGTGATCTGGCCGACGTCTTCTGCACCAAGGCCGAGGGCTTCAAGGCCCGCGACGCCGTGAAGGGCCGCTTCGTGGACGGCGCCTTCGCCCGCAGCAAGTGGGCGGACGAGGTGCGCGGGGCGGCGACCCGGGCCGCTCGGGCCTACCAGGGCCCCACGGCCGAGGCCGGCATCACCTGGAGCAAGCTGGGCGAGGCCGAGTACGTCTCGGTGGACATCGACGCCGGCGGCCGCACCGCCACCTTGACCGTCAAGGCCCCGACCTCGGCCCCCCCCGCCAGCGGTGAGGCCCTGGTCGCCCGGGGGGTCGAGGCCTGGTCGCTGAAGGCCTTCCGCGAGCTCGAGATGGCGCTCTTCGAGCTGCGCTTCAACCACCAGGACGTCGGCCTCGTGCTGGTCAAGACCGCCGGCGACGCCGAGCAGGTCCTGGCCTGGGACGAGGCGCTGCTGAGCCTGGCCGAGCAGGGTCACTGGCTGGCCCTGCGCACCCTGGCCTTCCAGCGCCGCACCCTCCGTCGCTTCGACAACATGGCCCGCAGCATCTTCGCGCTCATCGAGCGGGGCAGCTGCTTCGCCGGCTCCCTCCTGGAGCTCAGCCTCGCGGCCGACCGCAGCTACATGTTCCTCGACGACGAGGGCGAGAACACCCTGCGCCTGGGCCGCATGAACGGCTCCACCGAGGGCGGCGGGCCCCTGGCCATGCACAACGGCGCCACCCGCCTGGCCAACCGCTTCTACGGCGAGCCCGAGAAGGTCGTCGAGCTGCTGTCGCGCGACGAGCCCGTGGACGCCGACGAGGCCGAGGAGCTCGGCCTGGTCACCATGTCCCCCGACGACATCGACTGGGACGACGACGTGCGCATCGCCATCGAGGAGCGCGCCAGCCTGTCCCCCGACGCGCTGACCGGCATGGAGCAGAACCTGCGCTTCTGCGGCGCCGAGGGAATGGACAACCGCATCTACGGGCGGCTCAGCGCGTGGCAGAACTGGATCTTCCAGCGCCCCAACGCCGTCGGCGAGATGGGCGCTCTGACCCTCTACGGGCGGCCCGAGCGCCCCGAGTTCGACTACCGCCGCACCTGATCTCGCCACCCACCGCACCCCCTACCGAGGATCTGACATGGCTTCCATCGACTACGAGAGCCGCATCCCCAACAACGTCGACCTGGCCCACGACCGTCGCCTGCAGCGCGCGCTCGAGAAGTGGCAGCCGGCCTTCCTGGACTGGTGGCAGACCATGGGGCCCGAGGGCTTCCAGACCAAGGACGTCTACCTCCGCACGGCCGTGTCCACCGAGGCGGGCGGCTGGGCCAACTTCGGCCACGTCAAGATGCCCGACTACCGCTGGGGCATCTTCCTGAGCGACCAGGAGCAGGACCGGGTCATCCCCGCCGGCGACGACGCGGGCAAGCCCGTGTGGCAGGACGTCCCAGGGGAGTACCGCAACCTGCTGCGCCGCATCATCGTGACCCAGGGCGACACCGAGCCCGCCTCGGTCGAGCAGCAGCGCTGGCTGGCCCAGACGGCCCCCAGCCTGCAGGACATGCGCAACCTCTTCCAGGTCAACGTCGAGGAGGGCCGCCACCTCTGGGCCATGGTCTACCTGCTGCACGCCCACTTCGGCCGCGACGGCCGGGACGAGGCCGACGACCTGCTCGCCCGCCGCGCCGGGGACGAGGACAAGCCCCGCATCCTCGAGGCCTTCAACCAGCCTTGCCCCGACTGGCTGAGCTTCTTCTGCTTCACGACCTTCATGGATCGCGACGGCAAGTACCAGCTGGGCAGCCTGGCCGAGTCGGCCTTCGACCCGCTGAGCCGCACCTGTCGCTTCATGCTGGTCGAGGAGGCCCACCACCTCTTCGTCGGTGAGAGCGGGGTCGAGCGCATCATCCGCCGCGGGGCCCAGCTCACCAAGGAGGACCCCAACGGCAACGCTCGGGCGCTGGGCGGCATCGACCTGCCGACCATCCAGAAGTGGATCAACTACTGGTTCTGCTACAGCATCGACCTCTTCGGCGGCGAGATCAGCAGCAACGCCAGCGAGTACTTCGCGGCGGGCCTCAAGGGCCGCTGGGCCGAGGCCAAGGACTTCACCGAGCACAGCGCGCTCGACCAGTTCTACACGATGCCGGTCATCAAGGACGGCAAGGTCACCACCGAGGAGGTGCCGCTCCGCAACGCCATGAACGAGGTGCTCCGGGACAGCTACATCGGGGACTGCGAGCGGGTCATGCGTCGCTGGAACAAGGCCCTCCAGGACGAGGGCCTGGACTTCGTGATGAAGCTGCCGAGCAGCCGCTTCTTCCGTCGCCAGGGCATCTACGCGGGCCACCACTTCAACCCCGAGGGCGAGATCATCACCGCCGAGGAGTTCGCGGCCCACGCCGACACCTGGCTGCCCACGGACGACGACCGCGAGTACGTGCAGGGGCTGATGCACCCGGTCTACGAGGCGGGCAAGGTGGCCAACTGGATCGCCCCGCCCACCCGCGGCATCAACAGGCAGGACCTCGAGTTCGAGTACGTCCGCCTCTGAGGAGCCGCCATGTTGGGCAGGAAGACCTGGGAATACGTCACGCTCGAGTGGATCTGGCAGGAAGCCCAGATTCGCGTCGACCGGCCTGGCGGCGATGTCCACCGGGCCGAGGGCAGCTACCCACAGGTGGTGGAGGCGCTCAACGAGCTGGGGCGTGAGGGCTGGGAGGTCGTGGGCGAGGCGGCCGCGGGCAACTGGATCCTCTGGACGCTCAAGCGCGAGCGCTGAGGGCGAGTCGCGCGCCTGGTCCTGGACCCCGGGCGGCGGAACCTAAGGCACCGCTCGAAGCGTGTAGCGCCCGGTCTTGACCCGCCGCCGGCTCTTGCGCGCCACCTCGCCGATGGACGTCATCGCCGGCCCGACGGGCTCGGCCAGCACCCACCTCCGCCCTCCGTCCCGGATCGTGGTGTCGCCGCTGCTGGGGTCCAGGCCCAACGCCACGAAGGCGTGGCCCTCGATGTACACGATGGCCAGGGGCAGCTCAGGGTAGGCTTGGTGCATCAGCGCCAGGTAGAGCGTCGCCTTGCTGTCGCAGTCACCCTTGTTTCGCCCAAGCACCGACAGGGGGCGGCGGTACTTGTCCCGCCTCCGGCCCGAGCGCTCGTAAGGGATGGACTGCACGTAGCTGAGCGCCAGGTCGCCGAAGACCCGCGGGTCCTTGGTGGGTCCTCCCAGAGCCTTGACCAGGGGCTGCACGTCGTCGCTGTACAGACGGACGTGCTTGACGTGGTCCGGGATGACGCCGCCCTTCAGCGGCGTGAAGCCCTGCTCGGCCAGCGCGTCCTCGAAGGCCTCGTCGCGCACCTCGGCGGCCTGCTTCAGGGTCTGCTTCATCTTCTTGCGGCCCTGCTGGGACGAGACGCTGATCTGCACGCCTCGACGGCTGCCCTTGGCCGAGGCCTGCGCCCCCTTGACCCCCTCGCCCCAGGCCTCGACCTCACGGGCGACGTCCTTGTAGGCCGGGCCCGGCTGGAACTGCAGGGGCACGTCCAGGTCCTGCTTCACCTTGTCGGCGGGCAGCTTGTACTGGACCTTGTGCTTGTCGCCGTCGCCGTCCTCCCAGCGGGTCTGGAACGCCCACTTGGGCCCGGACTTGTCGACGTCGTGGTCAAGCTGCTCGGCCTGGAGGGTCGAGACCAGGAGCAGGAGCTGAATCACGTTCCCTCCGTTGCGACTTGCGCGAGACGCCTCTTCGGTCGAGGTTATTCGAGCCGCACCCAACGTCCCCGGATGGCCCTCGTGTTCCTGCTGCTCGTCGCCTGCAACGGCCCCGATGAGACCCTCGCCCCCCTCGACCTCACCGAGCGCCTGGACGAGAGCACGGCGCGCGCGGGGGTGGTCACCGACGAGGACGCGCTCTTCGGGGGCATCTCCGCCGAGGCCCAGGCGGGGGATCTCAAGATCTACAACGACCGCGTGCAGTTCGTGATCCAGGGCCTGGAGCGCGACAGCCACTACTACATCCAGCGCGGCGGCGTGGTCGTCGACGCCGACATCGTTCGGCCCGAGGGCGAGATCGGCCGGGACCTGATCGACGACTGGGCGCCCATGGTCGGGCTGGCCCGGACGGTCGAGCCCTCCCGCCTCGAGCTCATCAGCGAAGGCCGGGACGGCGAGCCGGCGCACATCAGGGTCTGGGGCGAGCCCAAGCCGCTGCGCCTGATCGTCGGCGTCTTCGACAAGGAGGACGCGCTGCCGGACATCCCGGTGCAGGTCTGCGTCGACTACGTCCTGGAGCCCGGCAGCTGGTTCCTCCAGGTCAGCACGACCGTGCAGGCCCTGGACGACACCGGCGTGTTCGCCGCCGGCGACATCCTGATGGCCAGCCTGGACGCCACCGACATCTTCGCGCCCGGCCACGGCCTGGGCACCGTCGAGATCGGCACCTACCCCTACCTGGCCCACGTAGGTCAGCGCGGCGAGGCGCGGTCGGCCTCTTCGCGGCCCCAGGCCAGGAGCTCAACCTGGACGCCACCGCCGAGCTGATCACCAGCCTGGCCGAGATGGCGGTCGGCCTGGGGCCCAGCTGGGATCTGGCCGAGGGCGAGACCCTCACCTGGTCCCGACAGTACGGCGTGGGCCCCGATCTGGGCACCCTCACCAACGCCTGGTACCAGGCCTCGGATCAGGTCGCGCAGACCGAGTCGGGCACGGTCACCAACGCCGACGGCCCCGTAGAGGGCGCCTGGGTGGCGGCGCTGGTGGACGACAGCCCCGTGACCATCGCGTTCACCGACGCCGCAGGGAACTTCGAGCTGGACCTGCCCGCGGGCTCGGTGGAGCTGGTCGTCTCTGGCCGAGGCTATGGCCGCCAGCCGGACCTGTCCCCGACCCGCGCCAGCTACTCGCCCTACGCCACGGAGTGGGCTCGCCAGGACATGCTCGAGGCGCTGATGGGCGAGGTCGCCG
>CALGIB010000753.1 GCA_937915955.1 uncultured Pseudomonadota bacterium | reverse complement strand
CTCCGCCTGAGCGGGCCCGAGCGACAGCCACAGCGCGATCACGCCGCGGCTGTGGCCTCCTTCTTCGCCTTGCCCTTGCGCACCAGCATCACCAGCCCCACGACGCTGCCGATGGCCAGGATCATCAAGCCGATGCCCACCAGGGGCCGGACCACGATCCAGCTGACGGCGATGGTCATCAGCGACAGGAAGGCCGCGATCAGGAAGGCGACCAGGGCCACACCGGCCTCGAGCGCGTTGCCGATGAAGGGCACCTTGTCCGCGATGACCTTGATGGGTCCGAAGATGAGGCTGAGCCCCATGAACATCATCATGAAGCCGACGAAGCGGATCAGCCAGGTCATCAGGGCGTTGTCCGAGTGGGCCTTCTCGAACATCGCGGCGCTGTCATGGGTGCCGGACTGGACCAGCAACAGCGCATCGCCCGCCTGGGTCTGGTAGGCCTGCATCGTGCTGCTGACCTGCTGACCGATCAGGCTGACGGGCCCCTCGGGCACCACCTCGTACTCGATCCGCACGTCGCCCACGACCGGGGTGCTGGGGTTCGGCCCGATGTACAGGTCACCGTTGTAGGCCTGGGCGTTGCGCCCGGCCGCCTTGGCCGCGTCGTCCGTGATCGTCAGCTTCTGGAAGCTGCTCATCTTGGCGATCTGGTCCGGCGACATGTTCCAGGCGCCGACGGTGGCGCCCGCGACCTGCCAGGTCTGGCTCTCGTAGGGCATCGAGGTCGGGTTGACGTGACCCTCGATCTCCTCGAAGTCGGTGTAGTCGACCAGGTTCGAGGACCAGCCCTTCTCGTAGTACCAGGTGGTGTATTCCTTGTCGTCCTTGGTCTTCTTCTCCTCGCGCTCCATCCACTGGTACATCTCGACCGAGCGGCGCAGGCGCAGGCCCTTCATGGCCACGGACAGCTGAGGGTCCTTCAGCGTCTCGTTGGTCTTGGCCTCGCCGGTGATGTGCACCAGCTTGCTCTGGTTGTTGGCGTCGACGGCGTCGGAGGACACCTCGATGACCAGGCCCGAGCCCTCGTCCAGGCTCTTGGCCGTGGTGACCGAGCGGCACTCGTTCCAGAGAAGGAGCGGGAACGCCAGGAAGAACATGGCGAAGCCGCTGACGACCTTCTTGAGCGACTCAGCCAGGGTCCCGAAGAAGCCCTTGCTGCCGGTGACCTTCGTGATCTTGTCAGCCATGTGCTGGCGTCTCCCTTCCGAAATCGAGATTTCCGGGTGCGTAACCGTCGCCCGCGGCAACGGCTGCTATCGGCGGCCGCGTGGGCGGCTCAGAAGTACCAGCGCCCGCCGACGCTGCTGGTCACCCAGACGTAGCCCAGGCCTGGCGTCCGGTAGGACCACAGCGTCGGGTAGGTGTAGAGCAGGGTCTCGTGGTGGACCGCAGCCGGCACCTTCTTGAAGCGCAGCTCCGCGCCGACGCCCGCGCCCGCGCCCGGGGCCAGGGTTCCGCCGCTGTAGCCGCCGACCGCGCCCACGGACCAGAACATGTCCAGCCGGCCCAGCTTGTCGTACTTCATGAAGTTCACGAACTGGCGCTCGTACTGGACCCGCCCCGTGAGGCCGCCCAGGATGCTGCCGCCCGCGTAGAAGGCCACGCCGCCCTTGCTGTCCAGCCAGTACTTGCCGGTGAAGTAGTGGGGGTAGCCCACGGACACGCCGATCCCGAACTTCTTGGTCGTGCCGACCTCGGTCAGCTTGGGCGCCTCGCTCTTTCCGTCTCCGGCCAGCGCGTCGCCGCCACCCAGCATCACAAACAGGAACATCAACACGCTCATCTGTCCTCCAGGCTGGCATCATAGGCCTGACCGCGTGCGAGGCTCGGCACCCGCAGATAGGCTGCCGCCGTGCTGTTCCACCTGATCCCCCTGGCCTGGCCCTGTGAGCTGGACCTGCCCCAGGGCACCGAGGGGCCGCCGCCCCCTACGTCACAGCTCGCGGCGGGCTCGGTCTACCTCAGCGAGGACCGCTTCGAGGCCCACACCAAGGACCTCGTGGACTACGTCTATGTGGTCGGCCCAGGCGGCATGTCGGCGGGCGACGGACTGCGGATCGAGGACCCGCTCTTCCACGGCATGCGCTGGAGCAAGTGGGGCGCGCCCTTCCTCGATTCGGAGCGCTGCAGCGCGCTCACCAACGACCAGGAGGCGAGCAACTCCCTGGTCACGGTCAGCACCGACGGGGCCGCCAGCGTGTCGATCGCGCGCAACGTGGACGTGCAGGACATCCACGAGTACGCCTACACCGAGCTGATTCTCGAGAGCGGGGAGCTGGTCCAGGGCGACGAGATCCGTGTCCGCTACGGCGACACCAGCGAGGATCCGACCTGCGCCCACCAGTTCCCCGACCGGGCCATGACGGACGTCCGCTGGGCCTCGTACGAACAGCTGGGCGGCTCGGCCTGGATCGAGATCGAGCCCGCCCCCACCTTCGAGGTGCAGGCCAAGGAGGCCACCCAGATCCACGTCGCCGCGCCCAGCTACGTGCTGACGGGGGAGCCCT
>CALGIB010000752.1 GCA_937915955.1 uncultured Pseudomonadota bacterium | reverse complement strand
GCTGTTGTTCCCGCCCCCGCCCGAGGACCCCAGCACCTCGGATCCTTCGGCGCCGCCCCAGCCCTTCGCGCTGATCGTCCTGACCGAGGCCGGCGAGTTCTCGCTCAAGGGCCCCAAGGGCGAGAAGGCCGTCGTGATGGCCTTCCCGGACCCCGACGGCCTGGGCTCCCCCAGCATGGGCGGGATGTTCTTTGCCTACGACGCCAAGGCCATCGATCTGTCCGAGGGCGTCGAAGACCTCGACATGGACTGCAAGGACACCGTGGACGGCGGGCCGCCTCCTCCGGGCGGCGCCGGTGGCGCTGCGGGTGGTCCTCCCGGTGGCGAGGGCGGGCCGCCGTCGGCGGGCGAGGGGATGATGCCTCCCCCCGAGGGTGGCGAGATGATGCCTCCCCCCGAGGGTGGCGAGATGAAGCCGCCCCTCGACGGCGAGGGGATGAAGCCGTCCCTCGACGGCGAGGGGATGAAGCCGCCCCTCGACGGCGACCAGACGCCCCCGCCTCAGTAGGCGCAGCACAGCACAGAGCAGAAGAGCCCGCGGGAGACCGCGGGCTCTTCTCGTCTCGGGCCGGATGGGCCGGGGCGATCAGCCCCGACCGTGCATCCACTTCTTGAGCAGCGGCGTCAGCGCCAGCAGCACCACGCCCGCCCCGATCGAGGTGGCGATGAGGAAGGCGAAGACCGGCAGGTCGTAGTGGGCCACCAGCTCCTCGAGGCGGCCGGCCAGGTAGTTGGCGACCGCGCTGGAGAACAACCAGACGCCCATCATCAGCGAGGCCATGCGCGGCACCGAGAGCTTGGTGACCATGCTCAGGCCGATGGGGGACAGGCAGAGCTCGCCGATGGTGTGGATCAGGTAGACCGCGGCCAGCCAGAAGGGGCCGACCGTGCCGGTGCGGTTGGCGATGCCCTGGGCGATGAACATGACGACGAAGCCCAGGCCCAGGGTGATCATGCCGATCGCCATCTTGGCCGGGGTGGAAAGCGCGAAGCGGGACTGGTCCAGCTTCAGCCAGAACACGCTGAACACCGGGGCCAGGCAGACGATGGCCAGGGGGTTGATCGACTGGAACCAGCTGGCCGGGATCTCCCAGCCTCCCAGGTGGCGGTCGGTCAGCTCGTCGGCGAAGAGCGTCATGGTGCCGCCGGCCTGCTCGAAGCCCATCCAGAAGAACACGACGAAGACCGCCAGGATGATGATGACGGCCGTGCGCTGCCAGGCCTCGGTGCCGTCCTTGGCCGCGCTGCCCACCAGACCGCCCATGGTCCCGAGCACCAGGAGCGCGCCGGCGACGAGCTTGAAGACCGGCGGGATCGCGTTGAACGCGGCCCCGACGTAGTCCCAGCAGAAGAGCAGCGCGTAGACCGCCACGACCGAGGCGGTGATCCAGGTGCCGATGTGGGCCCAGTCCTTGCCTCGCAGGGAGGTGGTCTCGGTGGGGTTCTCGATGTCCGGCGGGAAGCCCGTCCGGCCCAGCAGCTTCTGGCCCCAGATGAAGACCAGCAGGCCGAAGACCATGCCGACGCCGGCCGCGCTGAAGCCGTAGTGCCAGCCGATGTTCTCGCCCAGGCTTCCGCAGACCAGGGGCGAGAAGAACGCGCCCAGGTTGATGCCCATGTAGAAGATGGTGAAGCCGCCGTCTCGGCGCGGGTCCCCCTCTTCGTACAGGCCGCCGACGATCGTCGAGATGTTGGGCTTGAAGAAGCCGTTTCCGATGATCAGCAGGCCCAGCGCGACGTAGAGCAGAGGCTCGAAGGCCATCGCCAGGTGGCCCAGCGCCATCACCGACCCGCCGATGATGACCGCCTTGCGTCCGCCCAGGTAGCGGTCCGCCAGCAAGCCACCGAACATCGGCGTCAGGTAGACCAGCCCCGTGTAGGTCGCGTAGATCGTGAGCGCCTGCTCGCGGGGGAACTCCAGCTGGTTGACCAGGTAGAGCACCAGCAGGGCGCGCATGCCGTAGTAGGAGAAGCGCTCCCAGGCCTCCGCGAAGAACAGGACGTACAGGCCCTTGGGGTGACCCGCGGTCGGCGCAGGGTTCTTCTGGGCCAGCTCGGTGGACATGGGGGAATCCTCGGCGATTGAAGCGGCCCGTTGTATCACGCAAGTCCCTCGGGGCAGCTCCGGGTTAGGCAGCGGTCCATGTCGACCTGGTCCCCCCGAAGCTGGCGCGGTCTGCCGATCCGGCAGCAGCCCGAGTACGAGGACCCGCTCGCCGTTGGCGCCGTCCTGCAGCAGGTCAGCGCCCTGCCGCCCCTGGTGCACGCGGGCGAGGTGCTCGCGCTCCGTTCTCAGCTGGCCGAGGCCGGGCTCGGCCGCCGCTTCGTGCTCCAGGGCGGTGACTGCGCCGAGCGCTTCCAGGACCTGAACGCCGAGGCCATCGAGAGCAAGCTGAAGATCCTGCTCCAGATGAGCGTGGTCCTGACCTGGGGGGCGCAGACGCCCGTGGTCCGGGTGGCCCGCATGGCCGGGCAGTTCGCCAAGCCGCGGAGCCGGGCCACCGAGCAGGTCGACGGGCAGGACGTGCTGACCTACCGGGGCGATCACATCAACGGGCACGCCCCCGACCAGCGCCGGGCGGACCCCCAGCGCATGCTGCGGGCCTACTTCCACAGCTCGACCACGCTGAACTACGCCCGGGCGCTGTTGGACGGCGGCTTCGCCGACCTGCACGCGCCCGAGCACTGGAACCTGGACTTCGTCCGGCAGCCCGAGCGGCGCGAGCAGTACACGCAGATGCTCGCTCGCCTGCGCGAGGCGGTGGGCTTCATGGAGGCGGTCGGGGGCCGGCAGGAGACTCTGCGCAGCGTGGACCTGTACACCTCGCACGAGGGCCTGCTGCTGCCCTACGAGGAGGCGCTGACCCGGCGCGTGGGCTCGCGCTGGTTCAACCTGGGCGCGCACATGCTCTGGATCGGCGACCGCACCCGCGCGCTGGGCGGGGCCCACCTGGAGTACTTCCGGGGCATCGCCAACCCCATCGGGGTCAAGGTCGGTCCGACCATGCAGCCGGACGAGCTGATCGCCCTGCTGGAGCTGCTCGACCCGGAGGACGAGCCCGGGCGTGTGACGCTCATCACCCGCTACGGCGCCGGACGGGTGAGCGAGCTGCTGCCGGGGCACATCGCCGCGGTGCGGTCCACCGGGCGCAGCGTCACCTGGTCCTGCGACCCGATGCACGGCAACACCCACAGCACCCCAGGGGGGCTGAAGACCCGTGACTTCGAGGCCATCCGGGCGGAGCTGCGCGGCGCCTTCGACGCCCACCGTCAGGCCGGCAGCGTGCTGGGCGGCGTGCACTTCGAGCTCACCGGAGAGGACGTCACCGAGTGCATCGGCGGTCCCCAGGGGCTCTCGGCCGAGGACCTCTCCCGCAGCTACGAGACCTTCTGTGACCCGCGCCTGAACTACGCCCAGAGCCTCGAGGTGGCCTTCCTGATCGCCCGCCGCCTGCAAGCGGATCGCGGCCGGTCCTGATGCGCTTCCTGACGCAGACGCTCGAGGGTCTGGTCGAGGCCGCCGGGCTTCAGCTCGAGCCCTGGATGGCGCCCGCGGTGGCGGTCTGCGTCGCGGTGCTCCTCCTGCCCTCGTGGCGGCGGAACTTCCGCACCAAGCAGGCCCGCAAGCGGCTGGTCGCCGCTGGGCTGGTGGGCGGCGAGGCGCGCGCGGCGCTGGAGGACGAGGCCCTGGACCTGGTGGCCGGCAACCCCTTCGGCCTGGTCGTGGTCGCCGAGGAGGCCCACAAGCGCGGCATGGGTCGGCTGGCCGAGCGCGCGCTGGCCGGGCTCGAGGCCACCGGAAAGCGCAGGGACGAGCTCCGGCGGCTTCGGCGGTTGATCTTCGACCTCAAGCCCGTCACGGCCGAGGGCGAGGCCCTCGCGGTCGAGCGTCTGCTCGAGGCGGGGCTGGTCGAGCAGGCTCGGGAGCGCTTCGAGGCGGCCTCGGCGCGCTACCCCGCCTCGGCGGCCCTGGTCGAGCTGGAGGAGCGCCTCCGATAGAGCAGCAGGGCGAGCAGGCCCAGGGGCCCGAGCGCGCCCGATCCGCCGCCGCTCGAGCAGCGACCGCAGCGGCTACCGCTGGTCTCCTCGCCGGTGTCGGCGCTGTCCGCTGGGCTGGCGCAGATGTCGCCGGCCAGGCCCTCGCCCACCCTCACCTCGGCCGCGTCGATCATCACGGGCAGCGAGTCCACGCGCAGCTCGAGCAGGTGCCAGCCGGGCTCGAAGTCCTCGCACCAGACCTGCTCGATGCCCGACGCGCCCGAGCTGAGGGCCACCGCGCGCCACTCGTCGCCGTCCACGCGCACCTCGACGCCG
>CALGIB010000751.1 GCA_937915955.1 uncultured Pseudomonadota bacterium | reverse complement strand
GCGCGGTCTACGGCCTGGGTCTGGAGCCTCGCCGGACCGTCGTGCCGCAGCTCGGCGGGCTGACGGGCGCGACCCTGGGCAGCCTGACCGCCTCGCTGGTCTCCCCAGCGCCTCCCGACATCGCCAAGGGAGCCGTCATCGGCAGCGCGGTGGGGCTCGCCGGGGGGGCCGCGCTTGAGGCAGGCCTGGGCAAGCGGCGCGAGGTCGCCGGCTTCAGGCCGCTGCTCCCGCGTCCGCGCTTCGACCCGCCTGGCCGCTTCATGGCCTCGGCGGCCCCCATGCCCATCGAGGGCCAGAGTGGGGTCTACGCCCAGATCACCTGGGTGGAGACCGAATAGACCGTCAGGTCCCGTGAGCCGCCCAGATCACGAAGCTCCGCCACACGGCGAGCCCGAGGACCACGCTCGAGATGCAGACCAAAGCTGCGAGCAGTCTCGGGTCGGGGCTCTCGATCGGGGGAGTGCGCTGGTCCATGCCGTACGGATCGGCGCGGACCAGCGCCCGGTTCAGTCCTTGCCCTCGATCTGGCGCGCGCCGCCGCCGCTGAGACCGTTCAGGATCTTCGGAAGGTCGACGCCAAGGCCGGCCTTGAGCTCCTCGACCAGCTGCACGGCCTGGATGGCCTTGCTGTTGCCGCTCTGGGGCAGGACCGTCATCTTGTCGACGTGCACGTCCTGGATGGTGCTGACCATCGCGCTCATGACCTTCTCGAGCTTCTGCATCAGGAAGATGTCGCGGGCGTTCTCGCCGCCGTTCTGCCAGGTCACGATCATCTCCTCGAGCACGCCGGCCGTCGCCTTGCCGTCCTCGACGATCTTCGCGGCCTTGGCCTTGGCGTCCGCCTGGTTGGCCTCCATCTGGGCCTGCGCGGGGGCGACCACGTCGGCCTCGAGCTTGCGGCGCTCCTGCTCGACCCGGGCCTTCTGTACGAGCAGCTGGCCGCGGGCCTTGGCGATCATCGCCTCGACCTCGCCTCGCTCGCGGGCGATCAGGGCCGGCCGGCGGGTGGTCGCGTCACGGATGCGCTTCTCGGTCTCGGCCCGGATGATCTGGATCTGGGCCTCGGCCTCGGAGATGCGCGCCCGGCGACGCGCGCTGGCGTCCTGGATCTGCGACTCCGCGTGCGCGTTGGCCTCGGCGATCTTGGCCTGGCAGATGATCTCGGCGCTCTTCTTTCGGCCGATGCTGTCCAGGTAGCCGACTTCGTCGCTGACGTTCTGGATCTTCAACACGTCCAGGGTCAGGCCCAGCTTCTGCAGGTCGTGCTCGGCCTCCTCGAGCAGCTTCTCGGCGAAGGTGATCTTGTCGTTGTTCACCTCCTCGGGCGTCAGCTGCGAGAGCACGCCGCGCAGGTTGCCTTCGAGGGTGTCCTTGGCGACCGCGATCAGCTCCTTGCGGGGCCGGTCGAGGAAGCGCTCCAGTGCGTTGCCCAGTGCGGGCTGGTGGCCGGCGACCTTGAGGTTGGCCACGCCCTGCACCGTGAGCGGGATGCCGCCCTTGGAGTAGGCGCCGGTCACCTGGACATCCAAGGTCATGTTCGTCAGGTCCATGCGGCTTACGGACTCGACCAGGGGCACCTTGATGCGGCGCCCGCCCTTGAGCACCTCGTAGCCGTGCTTCCCGCTGTTGATGTCGTGGTCTCCGCCGGAGAAGACCAGGACCTCGTTCGGGCCGGCGATGTAGAGCAGGTTCTTGATGGTGAACCAGATGGCTCCCACCGACATGAAGACCGCGGTGAGGACCACGACCATCGTCATGAGTGCGGCTTCCATCAGGACTGCCCTCCGTTCTGGGTGGATTTCGCAGACGGGATCCGGCCGGAGGAGAGGATGCCCACGACGTCCACGCCAGTGCTGGCCTCGAGCTCCTTCAGGATCCCGGTCACCATGGCCGGGTAGCTGGCGACGTAGGCGGGCAGGGCCGTCCCGTCGCCGGCGTCCAGCAGGGTCACCTCGTCGACGTCGATCGCGTTCACGCGCTTGACCACCGTCTCCAGCACCGTCTCGAGGTTCTGGATCAAGAAGATGTCGCGGGCGTCGGGGCCCGCCTTGATCCAGGCGTTCGTCATGAGCTGGAGCACGTGGGCCATGGCCCTTCCGGACTCGGCCACGTAGGCCGCCTCGCCTCGCGCCTGCAGCGTCTCGGCCTGCTGCTTGGCCTGGGCGGGCAGGACCACGTCGGCCAGCAGCCGCAGCTCCTCGAGCTGCTTTCTCACGTTCTGCAGCTCGAGCTCCGCCTCGGCGCGAGCCTGCAGGGCCGCCTGCTCGGTGATCTCCTCTTCCGAGCGGGCCTTGGCGTTGAGCTCGGCCTGCTCGGTGGCCACCTGGTTCTGGGCCTGGACGATGTCGGCGCCGGCCTCCTGGGCCGCCACCTCGCCGGCGCGGCGAGCCTGGGCCTCGGCCTGCTCGGCGCTGGACAGGTTGTTCGCCTCGGCGACCTGCGCGTCACGCAGGACCGCGGCGATGGACTCGCGGCCGATGCTGTTCAGGTAGTTCACGTCGTCGGTCACGGACTGGACCTTGAGCGTGTCCAGGTGCAGCCCGAGCCGACGGAAGTCCTCGTCCGCCTCCTGCGTCAGGGCGTCCGCGAAGCGCAGGCGGTCCTCGTTGACCTCCTCCGGAGTCAGGGTGGCGAGCACGCCGCGGAGGTGCCCCTCGAGCGTCTCCTTGGCGACCCGCTTGATCTCCGCGGGGTCCCTGCCCAGGAAGCGCTCGATGGCGTTGCCGATGAGCGCGGGGTCCTTGGCCACCTTGGTGTTGGCGATGGCGTGCACCGACAGGGGGATGCCCCCCTTGGAGTAGGCGTTCGTGATCCGGATGTCGATCGGGATGGTCCGCACGTCCATGCGGTCGACCCGCTCGACGATGGGGGTCCGGAACGCGCGCCCGCCGAAGACGATTCGGTACCCGACCTTGGTGCCATCCGCGAGCACGCGGTTCTTGCCCGAGAAGATCAGGACCTCGCTCGGTTCGCAGATGTACAGGAAGCTCTTGGCGACCAGGGCGATGCTGCCGAGCAGCGCCGCCGCGGCCATGCCGCCACAGAGCAGGGCGATCAGGGATTCCATGGACTGTCCTTGGGTTGTTCGCCGGCGCTAGCCAGCGGTCTTCTTTCGAGCGGCCAGCGCCGCCTTGCGCCGTGCGATGGCGCGGTCTTCAGGGTTCAGGTCTTCGAGCCTGGGCAGGTGGATGACCTCAGCGATGCCCTCTTCCACGCCCACGACCAGGACGTGGGCCCCTCGGGCGATCGGGCCCTCTCGGGTGGTGGCCAGCAGCTCCAGGTCGGCGTCCCCCATTCGGAGGCGGATCTTGCCGGTCTTGCCGGGCGCGATGGCCAGCACCGCTTCGCCCTCGGACCCGGCCATGCGGTCCGCGTTCACCTCGGTCAGCACGGGGTTCTTCTTCAGGGCCTTGAAGGCCCAGGCCGCGCCGTAGCCGATGCCGAAGCCCGTCAGGCTGGCCACCGGCGCGTGGACCAGGAGGTCCAGGCCCAGCAGGTGCAGCACGGCGCCGACCATGCCGAAGGCGGCGAGGAAGTAGGTCCAGAAGCGCAGGCTGAGGAAGGGGTTGAAGATGAGGCTGGCGCCGGCCTCTCCCGCGTCGTGGGCGAAGTCCTTGGCCAGATCGTGGTGCGCCTCCATGTCGTGGTCGGCGTCGGCGTCCAGATCGGCGTCGTGGTCGGCGTCGAAGTCGGCGTCGTGGTCGGCGTCGAAGTCGGCGTCGTGGTCCGCGTCGAAGTCGGCGTCGTGGTCCGCGTCGAAGTCGTGGTCCGCGTCGGAGCCCAGGTCCTTGCCACCCATGACGATCTGGGCGCCGATCAGGACCACACCGAAGGCAAAAGCTGCGAGGTAGGCGGCAAACATCAGGTGTCAGGGACTACGGGTGGAGGGTTGGACTATTGCCAGACGCCGGAGTGTCACACGCCGATGGGCCAAAAACTGACCTCCCCCCCTCAAGCTCTCGTCAGCGCCTTGGGAGCCTGGATCGCCAGCGTGATCCAGCCCGCGATGAAGGCCGCACCACCCAGGGGCGTCACGGCGCCCAGGACGCCCAGATCCAGCAGCACCAGGGCATAGAGCGAGCCTGCGAACAGCAGGATTCCCCCGACGAACAGCCACCCAACGACCCTCGGCGGCGAGGGCAGCGCCCCCAACAGGCAGAGGGCCAGCGCGTGGAACAGGTGGTATCGGGCGCCGGTCTGCCAGGTCTCCAGCCGCTCGGGCGTGACGTGGTCCTCGAGCCCGTGGGCGCCGAAGGCCCCGGCCATCACGGCCAGGGCGGCCAGGACGGCGCCGACACGGAGCCAGGGCATCAGTCGGCGCCGAACAGGGACATGTGCCAGGCCTTGCCGTCGTGGTCGAAGAGCTCGCCGTTGACGTACAGACCCAGGTCCGACCAGTCCATGTCCGCGACGTAGTAGTAGCCGCGATCGTCCACGTGGTAGTCGATGTCGCTGGGCTCCCCGAGGGCGTCCATGAAGCAGGTGAAGGACACGCCGATCCCCAGCCCGTCCACGTCGCTGCCGTCCCAGCTGTCGTGGATGAAGATGCCGAGCGAGGTGTCGTCGCCGTCGGGCACGCCGTCGTTGTCCGCGTCGTCGTAGAAGGCGTAGACGTCCTCGCCCCAGTTGCAGTAGAGGTAGTCGTCCTCGAGCAGGCCGTGGTCGCAGGAGCCGGCCTCGCCGAAGCTGGCGTTGTTCTCGGCGAAGCTGCTGCCCGCGCAGACCCCGTCCGCGCAGCCGGCCTCGATGTCCAGGCGGTCCGAGGGCGTCAGGGGCACGCAGTCCGGCAGCAGGGCCAGCGCCTCCTCCTGGCTCTCGGCGTGATCGGCGGGCTGCAGGCACTCGCCCGAAGGGGCCTCGACGGTGCCTTCGGGGCAGGAGCAAGCGGCGAGCAGGGTCAGGAGCAGCATGGCGCCTCCAAGTTCACGAGAGTGGGGCTGATATCCGGCTTGTCGGCCTGGTGTGACCAGCGCACCCCCCGCCGGTCCGTGTTGCCTGTCTTCGCCTGCCCTGGGAATCCGGATGCTCTTCCTCGTCGCGCTCTCGGCCTGCTGCCGCAACAGCGAGCCTCTCCTCGTCGAGGCTCCCGAGCCCTACGTGCTGGGCGTGGACGAGGTCCTCGAGGTCCCCCTGGGCGATCTGCTGCTCGGCGATGTGCTGCTCGAGGATCTGACGATCGAGCTCGACGGCGACCGGCGGCTGGCGGCGGCGATCTCAGGAGGGGCCCTGCGCGTGGTTCCCGAGGCCGGCTGGAGCGGCGAGGCCTCGCTGACAGTGACCTTCCAGGACGGCTGCGGAGAGAGCGCCAGCGTCGAGGTCCAGCTCCTGGTCGGCGCGCAGTACGAGACCGTCGGGGACTGCTCGACCCGGTTCGCGGTGCCCGATCGGGGGGCCGAGGCGGTCTACCTGGCGGGCGAGTTCAACGGCTGGGACTACACCCAGACTCCGCTGGACAAGGACGGCGCCTTCTGGACCACGTCGCTCGATCTGGCCGGCGGATCCTGGGCCTACAAGGTGGTCGAGCTGCACGGGGGGCAGGCCCAGTGGACCTGCGACCCGGCCGCGGACCTCTACCAGTGCGACGCCGGCTACAGCTGGAACCCCGAGTGCGAGGGTGGCTGGGACAGCTGCAACTCGCTGGTGCGGGTGCCCGACTGCGAGCAGCCTCGTCTGAGCCTGGACGCGCTGGACATCGACCGTGACGCGCGCACCGTCCGCCTGGATCTGTCCTTCGTCGTCGCCCTGGACGGCGCCGGGCTGGACAGCGCGACGGTCACCCTGAACGGGGACGTGGTGGCCACCGAGCTGGGCAGCCTGACGCTGAGCGACCTGGACGCCGGTC
>CALGIB010000750.1 GCA_937915955.1 uncultured Pseudomonadota bacterium | reverse complement strand
CGCCCTGCTGGCCCTGGCCGCCGTCTGCATCGGGTGGATGGCCAGCGCGCCGGTCTGGGTCGAGGACGAGGGGCGCCTCGAGGAGGGTCGCCTGGTCGTGCTCGTGGACGACTCCAGGAGCATGGCGGTGATCGAGGACGGGCAGCCTCGGCACGTCCAGGTCGAGCGCGCGCTGGCCGAGCTCGATCTGAGCCGGGCGGATCGCTACCTCTTCGGCGAGGACCTGCACGTCGGCTCCGAGCTGGCCTACCAGGACGGGGGCAGTGACCTGGGAAGGGCGCTCGAGGCCCTCAGCCAGCGTCACGCCGGCGAGCGCCTGAGCGGCATCGTCGTCATCACCGACGGCATCGACCGCGGGGGCATGCGCCGCGAGCTGGTCTTCGGCGAGGACCTGAGCCTGAGCCTGCCGGGCCCGCTGACGATCTACCAGGTCGGCGAGCCGGGCGAGGTCCAGGACCTGGCGGTCACCGGCATCGACAGCGGCGGCTTCGCGTTCCTGAACGAGCCCTTCACCGTGGACGTGCGCGTCCAGGGCAGCGGGCGCTCCGGCCAGCGCGTTCCGGTGACCCTCAGCGTCGAGGGGAGCACAGTGGCCCGCCAGCAGGTGGAGCTGGACGCCGTGGGCCGGGCCACGGCCAGCTTCACGCTCGAGCGTTCGATCGCCGGACGGGTGATCTACGAGGCCAGCGTGCCCGTGGAGTCCGACGACGCGGTCCCAGGCAACAACACGATGCCCGTGGCCGTGCGGGTCGTTCGCGACAAGCTGCGAGTGCTGCAGGTCTGCGGCAGCCCCAGCTTCGACGAGAAGTTCCTGAGGCTGTTCCTGAAGCAGGACCCGGGCATCGACCTGGTCAGCTTCTTCATCCTCCGGACCAACGACGACCTGAGGTCCGGCTACCGCGACACCGAGCTGTCGCTCATCCGCTTCCCCTACCGCACGCTGTTCGAGCTGGACCGCGAGCGCAGCGGTGAGCTGGACAGCTTCGATCTGGTCATCTTCCAGAACTTCGACTACGCCAGCTTCTTCCGGTCCGAGGGCCGCGAGCTGCTCGGCAACCTCGAGCGCTTTGTCCGGGGCGGCAAGGCCTTCGTGATGATCGGCGGGGACCGCAGCTTCGACCTGGGCGAGTACGAGGGCACGCCGATCGAGGACATCCTTCCCGTGAAGCTGGGCCTCGAGGGTGCCGCGGCCGTGGACCTGGAGCCCTTCCAGCCGGTGCTGAGCGAGGCGGGGCGCGTGCACCCGGTGACCCGGCTGCTGGTCGACGGGCCTGACAACGACGGGCTCTGGAGCCGCCTGCCGCCGCTGGACGGCGCCAACCTGAGCACCGGGCTGGCGCCGAACTCGGCCGCGCTTTTGAACCACCCGAGCGCCACCACCGCGGACGGCGCTCCGATGCCTGTGCTGGCTGTGCGCGAGGTGGGCCAGGGCCGAACCATGGCGCTGATGGGGGACTCCAGCTGGCGCTGGGTGATGACCGAGGCCGCCGAGAGCCACGGCAATCAGGCCTACCTGCGGTTCTGGAAGAACGCGATCCGCTGGCTGGTCAAGGACCGCGACGGCCAGCGGGTCAAGGTCGAGACCACCCAGGAGAACTACCGGGTGGGCGAGACCGTGCGCGTGGTCGCGAGGGTGCGGGACGTCGGCTTCCAGCCGCTCGAGGGCGTGGCCGTGCGGGGCGAGGTCACCGGGCCCGGCAGCGCCGCCGCCTTCGAGGGCGTCACGGACTCCAACGGCGAGGCCGTGGTCGAGCTCGAGGCCAGCCAGCGCGGGGCCTGGACCGTGACGCTGTCCGCGGGCGAGGAGGGCTCACTGGGGCGCGACGGGACCCGCTTCGCGGTGACGGACCGGGACCCCGAGCTCGAGGACATCCAGCCCGCCGAGGGCTTCCTGAGCCAGCTGGCCAGCAGCACCGGCGGGCTGCACTACCGGCCCGGCGAGTACGGCGCTCCCAAGCTGGATCCCGAGGCTGGACGCACGGTGCGCGAGGTCCGCGAGACCCCCCTGTGGAGCTCACCGCTGTGGGCCCTGCTGGCGGGCGTGGCGCTGTCGCTGAGCTGGTGGCTTCGCCGGCGTCGAGGCCTGCGTTAGCCAGAGCGCGTCAGCAGGGAGAGCCCCCGGTCCACCCCGGGCGCCAGGACCCTCGGCCGCTCGGCCAGGGCCTCAGCGGGGCTCGGCCAGCACCCGCTCCAGGTCGGCGCTCATTCCGGTGAGCGCTCGGGCAAGCGTGACCTCGGGCAGCGCGCGGGTCAGGCCCATCGCCAGCGCCCGTCGGTCCTCGACGTCCAGCTCGACCCGGTCGCCGGCCCGGTCGGGCCGCAGCGGAGGGACCACCGTGGCGTAGGTGTAGCGCATCACCGTAGCTCTCAGGTGTGCCCCACCCGGTGCAGGGAGAACACCACCCCGTCGAAGCTCCTACGGTCCTTCCAAGCGTCCTCTACCCACACGGGCAGCTCGCCGGAGCAGAGGTCCAGGCCTCCGGTCGCTGAGCCGCTGGGTGATCCACCACCGGCGCTCGGCGGGCATCTCCGCGGCGGGCACGAAGCGCGCGGGGTCCAGGTGTGCCCGACCCAGGGCCACAAGATCGCTCACGCGACGTCGAAGCGGTCGAACTCCATCGTGAAGTTCCCGCGGCCGCGGGTCATCGAGCGCAGCGTGGTCGTGTAGCCGAGCAGCTTGTCCAGGGGCACGTCGCAGCGGATGCTGGCCACCTCGCCCTGGGGCTCGGTCGCGTGGATCACGGCCAGGCGCGACTGCAGGTCACCCAGCACCGAGCCCAGGTTCTCCTCGGGCACGACGACCTCGGTCCGCATGATGGGCCGCAGCAGCACGGGGCTGGCCAGAGCGATGGCCTTACGGGTGGCCTCGGCCACGGCGATGCGCAGGGCCTGCTCGCTGCTGGCGTCCTCGAAGAGCTCGACCTTCTCGACGGTGACCTCGATGTCCTGGAGCGGCGAGCCGAGGGGACCGGTGGTCGCGGCGTCCCGGGCCCCGGCCGCTACGGCGGCGGCCTGCTCGGCGGACAACATCGTGCCGGCGGGCAGGACGCGGAGCTCCTCGGTGTGCACCCTCAAGCCCTCGCCCCGAGCCAGCGGCTTCACGGCGACCCAGGCGCTGGCCTTCATCTCGATGGTCTTGGTCTCCAGCTCGATGACGCGGTGGAACTGGGTGTTGGCCTTGGCGGGGCTGGAGATCGCCTCTCGGGTGACCACGTCGGGCTTGCCCGCGCGGACGTCGAGCTTGTTCTCGCGCTGAAGGCGCTCGAAGGTGATCTGCAGGTGCAGCTCGCCCATGCCGCGCAGCACCCGCTGGCCGGTCTCGGCGTCCTCCTCGAGCCGCAGGGTGGGGTCCTCTTGCAGCAGCTTGCCCAGGGCCTCGAGCAGCTTCTCCTCGTCCTTGGTGGAGCTGGCTTCGATGGCCAGCCCCAGCACCGGCTCGCGCAGGTCGATGGGGGCCAGCAGCACCGGGTGCGCGACGTCGCAGAGCGTCTGGCCCGTGGTGACGTGGCGCAGGCCCGCCAGCAGCACGATCTGGCCGGCGACCGCCGTGTCCAGGCGGTTCTTCTTGTCGGCGTCGACGTCGAAGACCCGCGCGATGCGCTCGGTGAGGATGCTCCCGTCCGCCTGGGGCACGGAGATCTGCATGCCCTTGGTGATCGTGCCCCGGTAGATCCGCGCGAAGACGTGACGGCGCCCGTCCCACATCTGGACCTTGAAGCAGAGCGCAGCCAGGGGCTCGGAGGCGTCCATCGCGACGAGCTCGGGCTCCTGGGTCTCCAGGTTGGTGGCCTCGCTCGGCGGGCGGTCCAGGGGCGCGGGCAGCAGCTTGATGACGGCGTCGAGCAGAGGCTGGACGCCCTGGTTCTTGAGCGCGGTGCCGCCCATGCAGGGCTGCACGTTGCCGGACAGGCAGGCCTTGCGGAGGGCGGCCCAGAGCGCGTCGGCGTCGGGCTCCTCCTCCATGAGCACCGCCTCTTCGATGGACTCGTCGTACTCGGCGGCGGCCAGGTACAGGCTCTCTCGCAGGTCCAGGGTGCTGGCCCAGGTCGCCTCGTCCACGGGCTCGGTCACGACCTCCTCGCCGTTGTCGCCGCGGAAGGAGATCTTGACCTTGTCGATCAGGTGGATGAGCGCCCGGTCCTCGGGCACCGGGAAGATCACCGCGACGGGGTCGCCCTTGAGCTTCTGGGTGATGCTCTCCAGCGCCCGGCGGAAGTCGGCCCCGGGGCGGTCCATCTTGTTGATGAAGAACATCGCCGGCAGCTTGAACTTGCTGCGCTGACGCCAGACCGTCTCGGTCTGGGGCTCGGCCCCGCGCACGCCGTCCAGGACGATGACGCAGCCGTCGAGCACGCGCATGCTGCGCTCGACCTCGATCGTGAAGTCGACGTGCCCGGGGGTGTCGACGATCTGGATGAGGTGGTCCCCCCACTGGGCCTTGGTCACGGCCGCCATGATGGTGATCCCGTGCTCCTGCTCCTCGGGGATGTAGTCCATGTGGGCCTGCCCATCGTGCACCTCGCCGATCTTGTGGCTGGCGCCCGTGTAGAACAGGACCCGCTCGGTCAGCGTCGTCTTGCCCGCGTCGACGTGCGCGGCGATGCCGATGTTCCGGACGTTTGCGAGGTCTTGGGAAAGGGCCATTGGGTGCTCCTGCGGGCCGCCGTCCTATCCACCGATAGGGCCTCCGACCACCGGCGGGGCCCGCCGAAGGGAGCTCTCCAGGTGTCGGTTTGGCAAAGCGGGCAGCCCCGTCGGGTCACCCGCGCTAAACGGCGACCGCATGGGCGGCATCCTCCTTCTTGAAGACGGCCGGTCCTTTACGGGCGAGGCCTTCGGCGCATCCACTACCTGCGTCGGCGAGGTCGTGTTCAACACGAGCATGACCGGCTACCAGGAAGTGCTCACCGATCCCAGCTACCGCGAGCAGATCGTCACGATGACGGTCAGCCACGTCGGCAACTACGGCGTCAACGAGGACGACGTCGAGTCGGGGCGGGTCCAGGTGGCAGGCTTCATCGCTCGTTCGTTCTCGCGGGTCTACAGCAGTCACCGCGCCACCGACGGCCTGGACCGCTACCTGCGGCGTGCCGGCGTGCCTGGACTGCACGGCGTCGACACCCGCGCCCTGGTCCGGCACATCCGGGACCGCGGCGCAATGAAGGCCGTGATCTCCACGGACGGTCGCCCTGGCCCCGAGCTCTTCGCGATGCTCGAGGCCTGGCCCGGGATGACGGGTCGGGCGCTGGCCCACGAGGTCAGCTGCGAGAAGCCATGGGTCTTCCACGACCCGGAGTCAGCCCGGCTGCGTGTGAACGTCCTGGACGGCGGCTGCAAGACCAACATCCTGAGATTGTTTGCAGAAGGCAACTGTCGGGTGCAGGTCTTCCCCTCGAACACCCCCGCCGAGGTGCTCCGGGAGGGGGCCGACGCGGTGTTCCTGTCCAACGGCCCGGGAGATCCGGCGGCCCTGCCAGGGATCGTGAACGAGATCAAGAAGCTGCACGGTCGGATCCCGCTGCTCGGCATCTGCCTCGGGCACCAGATCCTGGGCCTGTCGCTGGGCGCCGACAGCTTCAAGCTGCGCTTCGGTCACCGGGGCGGCAACCACCCGGTCAAGGATCTGGACACGGGCCGCATCGAGATCACCAGCCAGAACCATGGCTTCTGCGTGGACGGCAAGGGCGTCGAGGCGGCCGGCGGACGGATCACCCACACGAACCTGAACGACGGCACGGTCGAGGGCTTC
>CALGIB010000749.1 GCA_937915955.1 uncultured Pseudomonadota bacterium | reverse complement strand
ACCGACTGGGGCACGGCGAGGAGCATGCGCACGAGGAGACCGCCGCGCTGCCGCGTGAGCTGCGTGGCGCAGCTCGCAACATCCTGAACGAAGCTATCCAGCGCGCTGGCGTTCACAGGTTGACTTCCTCCTCCCTGCGGCAGGTCAGCAAGCGGCGTGCCAAGGCCAACATGACCGAGATCAGGCCTTTCTAGGCTGCGCGCCTCGGCCCGGGTGTGGGCAAACACACAGATGCCTGTGCGTCCGGCCCACCTCATGGCCGTGCCGGCGCAAGAAACCCGGTTCCGTCGGTCATGTGCGGCTTGGCACGATTGCTGCTTAGGCGGGCCGCGGAGGACTGCACCGTGGCAACCGCAACCGCAACCCGGCCCTATGACGACACGATCGTCAAGATGTTCCTATGGGCCGCCGTGATCTTCGGTGCCGTAGGCATGCTGGTCGGCGTCATCCTGGCGCTACAGCTCGCCTACTGGCCCGCAAACCTGGGGCTGGAGTTCACGACCTTTGGTCGCCTCCGTCCACTGCACACGAACGCCGTCATCTTCGCGTTCACCGGGAACTTCATCTTCGCCGGCGTGTACTACAGCATGCAGCGCCTGCTGAAGACGCGCATGTTCCACGACCTGCTGTCTCAGGCCCACTTCTGGGGATGGCAGCTCATCATCGTGTCCGCCGTCATCACCCTCCCGCTGGGCATCACGCAGGGCAAGGAGTACGCCGAGCTGGCGTGGCCCATCGACATCGCCATCGCGGTCGTCTGGGTCGTCTTCGCCGTCAACTTCTTCGGCACCATCGCCATCCGCAAGGTCAAGCACCTGTACGTCGCGATCTGGTTCTACATGTCGATGGTCATCACCATCGCGGTGCTCCACATCACCAACAGCCTGGCCATGCCGGCCACCCTCTTCCGGTCCTACCCCGTGTTCGCGGGCATGACCGACGGCCTGGTGCAGTGGTGGTACGGCCACAACGCCGTCGGCTTCCTGCTGACCACGCCCATCCTCGGCCTGATGTACTACTTCGTGCCCAAGGCCGCCGGGCGTCCGGTCTACAGCTACCGCCTCTCGATCGTGCACTTCTGGGCCCTGGTCTTCCTGTACATCTGGGCCGGCCCCCACCACCTGCTCTACTCGGCTCTGCCGGACTGGGCACAGACCCTGGGCATGGTCTTCAGCGTCATCCTCATCGCGCCGTCCTGGGGCGGCATGCTGAACGGCCTCCTGACCCTGCGCGGCGCCTGGGACAAGCTCCGGACCGACCCCATCCTGAAGTTCTGGGTCGTGGCGGTCAGCTTCTACGGCATGTCGACCTTCGAGGGGCCGATGATGTCGATCCGCGCTGTCAACTCGCTCAGCCACTACACGGACTGGACCATCGGCCACGTCCACAGCGGCGCCCTCGGCTGGGTCGGCATGGCCGCCTTCGCCATCATCTACTGGCTCGTCCCCCGCCTCTGGGGAAGGAGGCTGTTCAGCGTCGGCTGGGCCACCGCACACTTCTGGCTGGCCACGATCGGGATCGTCATCTACGTCGTCTCGATGTGGACCGCGGGCATCACGCAGGGCCTCATGTGGCGCGCGATCGACGAGGCGGGCCAGCTGGCCTGGCCGAACTTCATGGCCACGGTCGAGCAGCTCATGCCCTTCTACTGGCTGCGCTTCTTCGGCGGCACCATGTACCTCGTCGGCACCCTGCTGATGGTGGTCAACATGGTCCAGACCATCCGGTCCGGCGAAGCCATGGACACCAACCTCGCGGCTCCCGCCGTGGCCAAGTGAGGCAGTAATGGCACACAAGGAACACTTCCATCGCCGACTGCTGGAGCACCGCAGCGCCCTGTTCGCGGTCCTCGTCACGGTCGGCATCAGCATCGGCGGGCTGGTCGAGATCATCCCGATGTACAGCGCAGAGTTGGGCCCCGACGAGCTCGAGGGTGTGACCGTCTACAGTCCGCTCGAGCAGGCCGGGCGCGACATCTACGTGCGCGAGGGCTGCTACAACTGCCACTCGCAGATGATTCGCCCGTTCCGCTCCGAGACCCTTCGCTACGGCGAGTGGTCGCGGGCCGGCGAGTACGCCTTCGACCGCCCCTTCCAGCTCGGCTCGCGCCGCATCGGCCCGGACCTGGCTCGCGTGGGCGGCAAGTACCCGGACGCCTGGCACTACGAGCACATGCGCGACCCGCGCGCGACCTCGCCCGGCAGCATCATGCCGGTCTACACCTGGCTGCTCGAGAAGAAGTACGACACCGAGGACGTTCAGGCCAGCGTGGACGCGCTGCGCAGCCTGGGTCACCCCTACCCGGGCGACCTGGACGTGAGCGCCTCGCTGGCGGCCGACAGCAAGAAGATCGTCGACAGCCTGGCCGGCAGCGGCGTCACCGCCGAGCCCGACGACGAGATCGTCGCGCTCATCGCCTACCTGCAGCGTCTGGGGGTCGACGGG
>CALGIB010000748.1 GCA_937915955.1 uncultured Pseudomonadota bacterium | reverse complement strand
CAGGCGACGCTGGTGGCGGACGGTCAAGGCAGCTTCTGGCTCTTCGGCGGAGATCGCGGGACCTACCGAATCACAGGGGCCGGCGGCAGCAACCCTGTCGACAGCTACTACCGCCTCGACATCGCTCCACCCGAGGCCGCCCTCAGCTTCGTCGAGGTCGGCACCCTGCCCACGCAGGAGTCCGAGTTCGGGGGCAGCTTCTCCGAGCGCGTCGGCATGAGCGGCACGCTGCTGACCGGCTCGAGCCAGGACGCCGGCCTCATCCTGCTGGCCGGTGGACACTACGGGGGCATCGACTTCACGACCTCAACGAAGAACGCCCTGCTCTTCGACCCCCTCGACGGCAGCTTCACCGAGACCGAGAACAGCCTGCGGGCGGCCAGGACCTACCACGTGGCCGTCGAGATGGCCTCGGGCGACGTGGCCTTCTACGGCGGCTGGGGCTCGGACGCGTCCTCCAACGCGCTGGCCCGACAGGATCAGGTCGAGATCTATCGCCGCTCCGATCGCAAGTTCGAGAAGGCCGGCGAGACCGCCAGCTACGGACCGGGCGGCCACGCGGCCTCGCTCGGAGGCGCCGGCGTCCTCTACTGCGGTGGCTGGCTCAGCTCGGGGGGAGACGTCTACCGCGCGCTGAGCGGCTGCGTGGTCACGACCATCACCGGCGAGACGGACGCGGTCGAGTCCATGCCCATCGGCCTCTCCCAGCACACCCTGGTGTCCCTGGACGAGGGCCGCGCGCTGCTGGTCGGCGGGGTCACCTTCGAAGCCATCGGCCAGAACGAAGCGACCGAGGCCAGCGCCGGCTCCTGGATCTACGACGCCGACACCGACAGCTGGACGGACGCGGGCGATCTGAACTCGGCCAGAGCCGGCCACCAGGCTGTAGCTCTCCCAGACGGACGGGTCCTGGTCGTGGGCGGCACGACGAAGATGGGCCTGTACGACGCCAACCCTGACTGGGGCGGGAGCCCCCTCGCTTGCGCCGAGGTCTGGACCGAGGGCTCCGGCTGGGCCAGCCTGGGCAGCTGCGGCAGCGCCTCCAGCGACACCCCCGAGGGCGCCTACTGGCCGATGATGACGCTGGACCCGACCTACGGCACCCTCGTCGTCGGCGGCCTGGGACCTGAGAACTCCGGGACCAGCGGCGTCAGCCTGTGGCCGCCCTCTCCCTGACCAGCGCGAGCAACCCCTCGAGGCCGCTCTCGAGATCCTCGATCAGCAGGTCTGGCCCGCAGGCCCGAAGGTCCTCGGCCGTCGACCAGCCCGTGCAGACGGCCACGGCGATGGCGCCCCCGGCCCGGGCGCAGGCGACGTCGTGCACGGTGTCGCCCAGGACCAGGGTCTGGGTGAACTCGAGCCCGGCCCGTCGGGCGCGCTCCTCGGCCACGGGCACCAGGTCGTTCCGCCGAGGGCTGTCGTCGCCGTAGGCGCCCAGCTGAAAGCGCTCCCACAGCTCGACCGCGCGGAGCTTCCGGTGGGCCCCGGCCTCCATGTTGCCGGTCAGCAGCGCGTTGTGGCCCACCCGATCGGTGGCGTCCAGCAGGGCACGCACGCCCGGAAGGACCTCTGGTCGGCGCTCGTCGAGGCGCCGCTGCAGCCGAGGCAGGTAGGCCTCGATCAGCGCCTCGCGGTGCCCGTCGGCCTGCTGCAGTCCGGCCAGCTCGTAGGCTTGAGACACGATGCCGTGGTCCGTACGACCGCCGAAGTGCACCTTCGAGAACGCCCGGGGCACGCCGTGCAGCAGCTCGAAGGCCTCGTTCAGCGCGCCGCGGCCGGCGCCGCCCGTGGACAGCAGCGTGCCGTCGATGTCGTAGAGGAAGAGGGTCTTCATCGGTACAGCTCGCCCAGCCGGGCGTGCACCGGGGCCGGGACCAGGTGTCGCACGTCCTCGCCTCGCGCCAGGGCCTCGCGGATCGAGGTGCTGGAGATATCTGGGAACATCGGCGCCCCGGGGGCGTCCGCGTAGCCCGCCCGGCCGACGACCAGCGGGGAGAACTCACGCTCGATGTCCTCCCAGCGGTGCCACAGGTGGGTCTGCTCGAGCGTGTCGGAGCCCACGACCAGCCGGAATCGGTGCTCCGGGTGCCGAGCGCGCAGCTCGCAGAGGGTCACCCAGGTATAGCTGGGGGCTGGAAGCTCCGACTCGATCCCGCAGACCTGCACGCGCGGGCCCAGCATCTCCGCCAGCGCCGCGCACATGGACACACGCTCGGACCAGGGCGCCAGGGCCTTGCGGAGGGCGTGGCTGGCGGCCGGGACCAGCCAGATCTGGTCCGCCGTGTCCGTCCAGGACAGCCAGGCAGCTACCATGGCATGCCCGACGTGTGGCGGGTTGAAGCTGCCTCCGTACACCGCTACATCCATCGGCGCCTCATTCGTCGGCCCTCTCTGGAACACCGCCTCGTGATCCGGCTCTACCACGTCCATAAACGCTACGGCGACCACGAGGCCCTCGTGGACGTCAGCGTGCAGGTCTCCAAGGGCGAGTTCGCCTACGTGACGGGCCCCTCCGGCGCGGGCAAGAGCACGCTGCTGAAGCTGCTCTACGGCGCCGAGCGCCCCACCTCGGGCAAGCTGCTCGTCGGCGGCGTCGACGCAAGCAAGCTCAACCAGCGCCAGCTGCCCTTCCTGCGACGCAACATCGGCGTGGTCTTCCAGGACTTCAAGCTGATCGAGAACCGCACCGTCGAGGACAACGTCGGCCTCGCGCTCGAGGTCCTCGGCACCGAGCGCGGCGACATCCAGCGCCGTGTCCGGGCCGTGCTCAACGTGGTGGGCCTCAAGGGCAAGGAAGGACGCCTGCCGCTGGAGCTCTCCGGCGGTGAGCAGCAGCGCGTCGCGGTGGCCCGAGCCATCGTCAACGACCCGGCGGTGCTCCTCGCAGACGAGCCGACGGGCAACCTCGACGGCGCCATGGCCATCGAGGTCATGGAGATCCTGATGGCCGTGAACCTGCGCGGCACGACCGTGCTGGTCGCGACCCACGACGCCGGCCTGATGGAGCGCTTCCCCCACCGCGGCCTGCGCTTCGAGGGCGGACGGCTGGTGCGCTCATGATGGCCCACGTGCTCCGGCGCGCCCTGCGCTCGCTGTGGGAGAACCTGTCGTTGAACCTGGTGGCGACCGCCGTGATCTCGGCGGCCACGCTCCTGGCCGGCGTCTACCTCGCCGTCATGGTGAACCTGACCGGGGTCGTGGACAGCTGGGACCGGGACGTGCACATCTCCGCCTACTTCTTCAGCGACGTGCCCGTGGACCGACGCTTCGCGGTCAAGGACGAGCTGGGCGCGCGCCCCGAGGTGGCTGAGGTCCACTACGTCTCGGAGCAGGAGGCCGCGGCCTGGCTGGTCGACAAGGTCCAGGACGTCGAGCCCGTCCTGGCCGAGCTCGGGCCCGAGGTGCTGCCAAGCAGCCTGGAGATCACCATGGCGGACGAGGCCAACGGCCCCGCCCAGATCGCCGCCTTCATCGACACGATCGACTACGCCGAGTTCGAGGTCATCGACTACGGGCAGGAGTGGGTGCAGCGCTTCAACACCTTCCTGGCCCTGCTCCAGGTGATGGGCGTCGTGCTGGGCTCACTCATCTTCACGGCCGCCGTCTTCCTGGTCGGCAACACGATGCACCTGGTGGTCTACGCGAGGAAGCAGGAGCTCGAGACGATGAAGCTGGTCGGCGCGACCTGGACCTTCATCTCGCTGCCCTTCCTGCTCGAGGGCGCGCTCCAGGGGCTGGTAGGCAGCGGGGTGGCGCTGCTGGGTGTCTACGGCCTGCACCGCCTGCTGGTGTTCCAGCTCCAGGACGCCCTGCAACTCGCGATAGGCGGCGAGGCGCTGAGCTTCCTGAGCTGGCCGGCCTGCACTGGATTGCTGTCTGCAGGCGTGTTCCTGGGTGTGGTGGGCTGCCTGGTGTCGGTGCATCGCTTCTGGAGGGCCGCGCCATGACCTTGCTCTTGCTCGTACTCCTCAGCGCATCCCCCGCCCAGGACGAGGCCGCCAGCGCTGAGCAGGACCCCGTCCGCAGCCTCAAGCTGGCCGAGCGCGAGGAGCGCAAGGTCCTGGCCGAGCTCAGCGAGGTCGAGCAGCAGCTGTACGAGGTCGAGGGAGAGATCGAGGACCTGCAGATCCACATCGACGAGGTCGAGCAGCAGCGCATGCTCAACGAGGATGAGCTGCTGCGCTCCCAGGCCAGCCTGGACGAGCGCGGCGAGCGCATCGGCGGCCTCCTCGAGGCGCTCTACAAGGTCAACCGCCGGGGCTTCGCGCGGATCGTCTTCTCGGCCGAGGACCCCTCGGACCTGCGCCGCCGCACCCGCTACCTGCTGGCGCTGCTGAGCGAGACGGAGTCGGTCATCACGCACTTCAGCGACCAGGTGGACCTCAAGAAGGCTGCCGTGGCCCGGGTCGACACCGACCGCGCCGCGCTGGCGGCCCTCCAGGCCGAGATCCGCCTGAAGGAGGCCCGGCTGCGCGACGAGCGCGCCCGCCGACTGAACATCCTCGAGGAGATCCGCAGCGACAAGGTGCTCGCCCAGCAGGCCCTGCGCGAGCGCAGTCAGGCCGCGGGGGACATGAACGACAACACCGGTTCGAGCTACCAGGCCGACGAGGCCTTCCAGGGCCTGGCGGGCAAGCTCAGGTGGCCGGTCAACGGCCAGCTGCTGCGCGGCTTCGGCAAGTACACCGACCCCGCGACCGGGGTGCAGGCCCGCAACCTGGGCCTGGACATCCTGGCCGCCAAACACACCCCCGTGCGCGCCGTCGCGGCCGGCACCGTGTCCAGATCGGGCTGGGTAAACGGCTATGGCATGACCATCATCCTGGACCACGGGGACGGCTTCAAGACCGTCTACACCCACCTCGGCAGCTCCAAGGTCCGCCAGGGCCAGGCCGTCGCCAAGGGGGCGATCGTGGGAACCGTGGGCGAGACGGGGGTGACAGACGACAGGGGGCCCCGCCTGCACTTCGAGGTGCGCCGCGGGGACTCGCCCCAGAACCCCACCCTCTGGCTGGGTCCCAAGCCCTGATGCTGAAGAAGGTCGTCCACAACCGCTCCGTGCGCGCCTTCCTGCTCACCTTCACGGTGTTCTCGGGGGGCCTCGCCGCCGGACACGCCGCCATGGTCCAGGCGGCCGAGGGCGGCGCTGACCCCTACGAGGGGCTGGGCACGCTGGCCCGCGCCATGACCCAGATCCAGG